>JAYEFS010000044.1:0-5543 GCA_034658695.1 Methanobacteriota archaeon
ACTCCCTCTTCCATTATGCCAGACTTCAGAAATCGACTAAACAAGCCTGCGCAACGTTGGATCCGCGATTCTCTGCTTTAGACATTCCATCAATCACTTGTGATCCACTGTGTCAAAGAACTTCGAGATGTCCATATCCACCACAAAGTTGACCGGAGCGTTCATGATGATCCTGTCTAATTCGAATAGAGCATCGTGGCAGCTGCAATTTGGTCGAAACCCATAAGACGTGCCTATAAAGTCCTGTTCAAAGATCGCTTCAAGAATCTTCTTGATTGCCATCCGGACAATCTTGTCCTCGACGGCAGGGATTCCGAGCGGTCTTTTCTCGCCGTTTGGCTTCGGGATATAGACGTGCAAGACTGGTTTAGGTATGTACTGCTTTGCTTTGAGCCTTGCTACCAGATCTGCGATATTCTCATCCAACGCGTTCGCGAGATTCTCCTACTGTTACTCCATCAATACCGGGAGATTTACCTCTCTTTAACTCTCCTGTTGCATTCTTTTAGGAAATCCTCTGTAAGCAAGTGTGCTAACGATGTAAACTTGCATTTTGGATCTCCTTTTGCTCTTAAGGCTATCACCATAAGAACTTTTAGAGATTATACTGCTTTGCCATAAGCCCCACCCGGAGGGCAGTTTTTACTCGATTTTTTGTGAAAAAATCGGACCGGAGGTTTAGACTAACGGTGGTGTGAATGCAGCGTTTCCGTCGCACAGACAACGTCGGCTTCCGGAATCATCAGAATTTCGGGGCTTATAACCAACACCATTCGATTGTGGCCTGGTATCCCATCCCCCCGGCCCCACACAGCCCGTTACCAGCCTCGGGTGCGGGGTTCAGGTTCTGAGGTGGTGGCTAGCCTTTCCTCAGGCTGGATTTTCACCAGCTGGCGGACACTTTTTATTATTTTCTGGGATGATTCGAAAAACCGCGGAGAGCGCAGAGGGACGGGAGAGAGAAACAACAACCCTCTGCGATCCTCCGCGTCCTCTGCGTGTGACAAGAAGAAGTGCATACTTTATCGCACCAGACCACGCAGTCACATGTCCCAAGACACTAATGAACAACCTCAACGCTCCTGATATCTGGCATCTCTTCCTTCAACCGCTTCAAAACACCATCTCGTATTGCTACTGATGGTACCCGACACCTGCCGCATGAACAGCCTGTCCTGACTTTGAAGGTCACCAGGAACTTGCTGAATGTGACCGGGACGCGGGTCTTTTCAAGAGCGATCTTCACAACCCCATCACTGAAATCCACCAGAGTAATATCGCCACCATCAGCTTTCAGAACCGGGCGTATGCTCTCCTGTATGATTCTGTCTATCATCTCAAACGACATACTTTCATCCATTTGGTTTGTGACACATCTCAAGGCTATTCAGGTGACCAGTGCTGATAAGACTTCGCAGGAACCTATAGTAGAATGGGATAACCAACTCGCCTCAACGAGCCCCACCCACCGCCGAAACCGCCTCCTCAACTAACCCCGGATGCCACAAGTTCGATGATCGTTTCAAGATCTACCACATCTCCCCGTTCGCACTTCAGCAGCAGTTCAGGCGCATCATCACTGCCGCGTTCACACCCGTACCAGAGCCGGACCGCATCAAAACCCGTGATCCCAGTCGTATCCTCGCTCCGTGTGACCCCAAGCATCCGCTCGATTGCCTTGAGACCATCGGTATAACCGATGCGCCGCAGCGGATACATCGGATCCATGTGCAGCTGGTTGAATTCGATCTCAGGATACTCGTGTTTTATGAACGGGTAGGTCAAAATCGTATTTTGCAAACTCATCGACGATGTCGTCAAGGTCGATCCCACGCACATATGTCTTTGCCTTCTTACCGGTCGTAGATCCCAACAACTGTCATGCAGGCATAATGCGGAGAAACCCCTGTCGTCTCTATATCCACAGTTTATCCGACGGTTTGACACTTTATTGCATTCGGTGTAGTGCATGGGATCATCGCAGACGGATATGTACCCAGAGATCAATTAGGTTTAAGCACCACACCGACCGATAAAACTAATAGCAAATGTAATCGTGTGAGCTTCGATAATGTGTATGTATGTGTGGCTATGCAACAATCCGGGGTAATGGTATAGATATGATGAATGAAATAAGAACTCTGAAGGTGAATGGGGAATATGTCGAGAAGGATCTGGACAAAGTGGAGATCTTGTTTGGACCGCATCATAGAGTTTCTATTTTTGAGGATGAAAATGGAGATCTCGTAACCGAATTGATATACACCCATCATGGTGTTCGTTTCAAGGTGTCTGACAATCTCCCTACAGAATTTGAAAGAGCAATTTATTTACTAAGGGATAAATTTCCAGAAAACGTTGTAGATTGATTTTACCAATGTATAATGACGCGATAAACATAATTGAGGGGGCAAGGGGGATACCATGCAAACAAATGTCTCAAAAGCTTTGGATGAGTTAGAATTTTACCATCGGGAGTTGAAGCGGGAATATTTAGAATGGGCAAAAGAAAAATTGCCAGATAATGGAATTGGAGCAGAACACAATAGAAAGACGCTTGGAGTTCTCGGAAAATGCAAAGCCATTGAAGAAATCCATGCAAGAGTTGGTGTGGTAAAGAACCTCATCGAGGATATGGGTTGCCAAGAAAGGTATGAGATTTTAAGAGAAGTTTACGCGATTCACCCTTCTTTTCACGAACTATGGTTTTTCGACGGGCATTTCAATCATCTTACTGGAGATGTGTATTCTAAAAGAATATCAATAGTGTTTCATAGATGTGGACTGAATTCATATCTCACCTCTTATCAGAGAGGAACACTTGAAAACAGAATTAAAAGTGTATCTACTTTTGTGTTGAAGCAAACGATTTTATCTGAAAATCTATTCTCAGGAGTTTTAGACTGCTCATTATTCGACTTTGATGGTTTGAACGATAAGCAATTCGAAGCTAAAATAATCGATTTGAGAAAATTATCCAATCCCTCTCCAGACGAGCTTAAATCAAAGATGCCTGATCTGTTCGAGATCACAAAGACTCTTTTAGACAAGACTGAATATGATGCGCTAAAAACAGATAAGCTTTTAGAAAGTGGCAAGTGGCTATATTATGCGCCTTGTGACATTAACGAAGGTCCCGTTTTTAAAAAGAAAAGCCGAAAAAGTAGAATAGACATATTCAAGAAGATAAATTCAACTAACCAAGACGAGATTAGATATGAACTCTCCAAATATTTCGAAATCACACCGATAGTGAGAGATTAAGAAATACAACTATAAGAATAGTGCAGAGAGGTGGCTGATGGTTAGAATCAATTCAGAAGAAGGTATGATTGCGGAACGTGTTCGGACGTACCGGAGATTATGTGAAATACGTGGGAGTATATTAAAATGCAAGTGGTAATAAACAGTGAACAAGGTAAAAAGGTTGCGGAACTCTTATACAATTCGTTCTCTACCGATGGCATTCTTGGAAGAACCGACATGCCAGAAGACATACTGCCGGATGGTGTAAAAAGAGGATCACTTGAGCATACACTCTTTATAACGCTAACAGTCTCAATTGATTATCAGAGGGACGCTCCAGCACTATGGAAAAGTTCAAAAGATACATTTGAGGATTCAGAAACCAGATATCTATTCGACCCGAAATCTTTGCACGAAACCCCGCTCGAAATGATCGTTGAAGATATGCAAAAACATCGATTGTCAAAGAAACCTCGGAAAGATGCTGACATCTGGCGAACCGTCGGCATAACTTTTTACAAAAAATGGGAAGGAGACCCACGAAAGTTTCTCCAGAACTGCAATTGGGACTCATTAGCCATTTTGAAACACCTGAAAACCGATACTCACTCATACAGCAACAAACGGGTGAATGATTACCCCTATCTTCGCGGTGATAAAATAGGACCTCTGTGGTTGAGGATGCTTAGAGACAATGTGGGCATATCACAACTGGAAAATTTGGAACATGCCCCCATCCCCGTAGACATACATGTGGCAAGAGCAACACTGGCAACAGGAGTGGTCAGAGGAAACGGAGAAGGCAGATTGGAAGAACTATTTAGCTACATACGAAAAGCGTGGTTTGAAAGCGTGAAAGATATGCACATCAAAAATAGACACATGATCGCCATGGATGTGGATGAGCCGCTATGGCATCTATCCAAATATGGCTGCACACAACGCGATAAGATAACCGGAAATTGTCCGGTACAAAACGAATGCGAAGCCAGCAACTATTGCGTTAAAGGTAAAATCAAGATAGAAAATGGAGTTGTGGAGTTAGAAACATGAAAACACTTTGTATGGTCCCATGCGGAAAGAAAAAGATATGGGATAAGAATCCAGACTGCCGCGTTCGTACTCGTGCCAGAGCCGGACCGCATCAAAACCAGCGACCCCTGCGCCATGTCCCCGCCCCGTGCAATCCCGAGCATCCGCTCGATTGCCTTGAGACCGCCTGCGTAACCGGTGCGCCGCAGCGGAACGTTGGCTGGTGCAATAATTAAGCGATAGCGAACCACACCACCGTTTCGGAATGACTATAATGTCTGGCGCAGAGAATCCATCGATCCAAAATGCAGCACCTATCCGAACTTGCGCGATGCAGCCTCTGCGAATGGCGGTGCGGGGCAAATCGGCTCGAAGGTGAGCGCGGCGTGTGCAGGGCAGAGATGCCGCAGGTCGCATACACGATGCTATCAGAGACGCTTGCCAGTTACTCAATTACCATGCTCGGCTGTAATTTCAGATGCATGTACTGCAACGCATACCGGATATCGCAGTATCCTGATGCACAATGGCTCTACCGGGATTATGTGGAGCCAGCGGTGCTTGCGGATGAAGCGGTGTCCAGAATGACGCCAGACACGGACAAGATCGGTTTTACGGGAGGGGAGCCAACGATCCATCTTCCATATATTGAGGAGGTGGTGCAGGAGGTACAAGAGAAGTATGCAGAGATTGGCGTCGGGATTGCGACCAATGGTTTCTGTACGCCGAAGACGCTGAGGCGGGTGATCGATATATCCACATCGATCTCTTTTGAGATCAAGGCTTATGATGACGATGTGCACCTGATGCTGACCGGCGCACCATCCACACCAGTGCTCAGGAATGCGGAGGTACTTGCAACGAGAGCCAGAGAGAGCATCCGTGTATTCAGAACCGTGGTGATACCGGGCATAACCGAGCATCAGGTGCTAAAGATAGCAGAATTCATCGCAGAGATCGATCCAACGATACCGTACCGATTGATCGGGTTTCGACCGAACTTCATACTGTATTACCACCCCGGACCAGGCATGGCTCTGATGAACGATCTGGCTGAACAATGCAAAGATGCCGGACTCACTGATGTGGCATGGTCCGGATACTACCCGACTGAGATACCGGGTGGCAGCGAGACTGCGATTGCTGCGCAGTATCTCAGACGTGCTGGCTGCCATAAGTATCCGAGATCGTGCGGGGAATGTGAGCTGAGGGATCGATGTCCTGCATGTCTGCTCGAACCGTGGAGGTGAGTTAATGATGTCGGG
>JAYEFS010000045.1:0-5543 GCA_034658695.1 Methanobacteriota archaeon
GGTGCAATTGTAATGGATACGCAAAGTATGCTGAAGCAGAGGTGCGAAAGCGATGTCAATGACTCCGATATCAAGGCGATCTGCAAAAGCCGTGGTTTTCCTGTTAAGGAGGCTGCTTCTCGCGACGTCTTTGAAAACTTCTTCATCTCCACAATTGGCATAGAGGAAGCACTGAACTCATTAACATACGAGGAAGTTGTATTTCTCCATTTGCTCAATAAAATGGACAAAGAAGTTGATATCGAATACTTCGAGAGACTATATGGTTCCGCAGAATCCACAAACGGTTATTATTATATGACTGTTACCAAGCGGTATAAAGAAACATTCAAAAAAGTGAAGAATAATCTACTGCGAAAGGGTGTGCTCATTGGCATAGTCAAAGAGCAAAAGACATATGTTAAATATAGCAAGATGGAACGTTGGCGATTTCGTTTTCCGCCGGAATTTGTAGAGTTTCTTCCGCCTATCGTCAAACCTTCGGAATTTAAAGAAGCCGGGGATTTCAAGAGGGAGGTACTGCGTGATAAACTGCTTGAGGTTGCCGGAGGGGGCGAGAGACCATCTCCTTTGTCAAACTCAGACCAAAAATCGTTCAGACTCACAATCAACGATGGCAATCTGTCTATCGGAGATGAAGAGTTCAGAGCAAAACGCCTGTTGGGTTGGCAGCAAGCCTGCTGGCATGCGTCCGTTAAAACCGATACCAAGAAGCGGGGCTATCAGAGTCATGATATGACGCCTGTTGAAGCTGCACTCTATGCGCTCTCGCAACTTGGAGAGCATGAATGGCTGCCCGCAGACCGTCTCGCTGTGATACTCAAGATCTTTACGGGAGATGATGCAAGTCACCCCTGTGAACAGATCTGTGAGGCGGGCTGGGAGTGGGGCTGCCTTGTAAAAGTCGTGGTAGATAAAACGGCATACTACCGGTTACCTGATGATTCCCCGGACGATGCGACCCCGCCACCACCTGAGCAGTATTTACAGATCGCGCCTGACGGTACAGTAGTGTTGAATCTGGTGAAAATCCCTTATACTGCACTGGAAGTTTTGACTTCGATTGCACGTCTGGATATTCATAACGCTAATCTGCGAGCGACCGCCGACATAATCAAGATGGGGGACGCGCTCACGACAGTTCAAAAAGAAGGTGTTTTTGAGTGGTTAAGAGAGAATTCATCCGGTTTTCGCACCGCAATTGGGACTGCTGAAAAGAGATGGGGTAAACAGATCATTCATGAATGCCTGATGGTTGCACAGGTGAAAGATCTGAGTCTCAAGGTGCAGATCGAAAAGTCGTGTACCGGTTCGCAACTTGTATCCCTTCCGGATGATTATATCGCATTTCCCTGTGGCACTCTTCCCGCGATACAGAAAATAGTGGGCGCGTCAGGACATGTGATCAAGAAGGTGAGGACTGAATGATGCGACCAAAACCAGACTTAACTCAGGCAGATATCGACGAACTGATCGTTGTTTCTAATCAGTGCGATCTGCGCCATGATTTACATGCCTTTGTTGCGTATGTGCGGGAGCGCGATGTAAAACGGTTACACCGGAGTAATAAGTTGAACAGGTCCGATCAAAAGCGATTGGCAAAACTCATGAGCGATTCTTATCTGGTAGAAGAAGTAGAGGCAAACGGGCATTCTGGCTGGATATGTTATGTCGATTGCCTGGCGCTTGCATTCAAGTTCACAGACTACGACATTGAGGGGACATATATGGGGTATACCAGCAGTGCACCGTCATTTCCTGACAATTATATCGATGTCAATGCCGAAAGATACGAAGAGTTCATCGGTTTACCGTTAATAGAGCAGGAGATGAAGCTTCAGGATGTATTGGTAAAACATTATCTTGATGGCTACAATGAGTTTTACAAGACAAGTGTGCTTGGCAGGCTATCAGGGTTCTCGACTCGGGGATCGGCGACTGGTATTATACCGGGACTCGATTTTGGCAAAGCGAGGCGTTTTATTATGAAGGTTTTACAATCCTGCACGCCCGGTGTCTGGTACACTACCGCCTCATTGATCCGATATCTAAAAGAACATCATCCATTCTTTCTCATTCCAAAGAAGCCCAAGTATGAATATGAACATTATGCCGAGAAGGGCAGGTATGGCAACTTTCGGGAGCAAAAGGAGAGGTGGGGTGCAGAGATACAGATTTCAGAGAATGATGCGGATTCGTTTGAGCGGGTGGAAGGTCGCTTTGTGGAACGGTTCCTTGAAGGATTGCCCTTTATTTTAGGATATATCGAGGTCGCCTATTCCAAAACTGAATATAAAGGACTCCTGCCCGAGATTAATCAGCTTCAGGCGTTTCGGGTCAATGACATGTTCCTGCACGTGATGAGCGGGGAGGTCGTAGAGCCCAGAGTTACAGTGCAGCCGAATTTCGAGATGCACGTGGAATCGGAATTGTATCCGGTTCGGATTCTTGCGCAATTGGCAAAACTTGCGGATGTTGTGGCAGAGGACAGGACAAGCATCTTAAAACTTCAAAAAAAGAAGGTTCTGACCCAATTGAGCGAAAGAGACGGCTTTGATGTGATCAAGCTTCTGGAGACTATGAGTGGTCAGAAACTGCCACAGAATGTTCAAATCGAACTCGACGAGTGGACCGGGGCTTCAGAGGCGTTTACTCTCTATGAGAATGTTGCGCTTCTTGAGGGAAACAAAGATCTGCCCAAAATCGACGAATTCACGATTGAGCCCATATCGCCTGCGATCAGAATCGTGCATTCACCAGACGAGTTGTTTACGCATCTTATGCAGAAGGAGTTGATCCCTCTTCACATAAAACATCGCTCTTCGGCTTTTACGCTCCTTCCCGACGGTGCAGACACAGTATTTCCCAGACGCGATATGGGCGTTTCAAAAGCAAAAGCAAAATCGAAGGCAAAGACAAAGACAAAGAAGCGTGTGACGATAAAACGGGAAGTCCGGATAACATTCCAGTTTCCGGCAAAAAAATTGATGGAAGAATTCCGCAACGGGCTTATAACTGCCCGGTGCCCGGTTGCTGCAGATTGGAGCGAATTGACACTTTCTTTTGATAAGCGTTACGAATCAGAGGTAAAGAAAGTCAGTAAGGAACTGTTAGATTACACAATCAAGATCGAGGATGCCCTATGAGCTCACAGCCACAGAAGCCGCTTATAATCCAGAGCGATCGTACGTTGATGCTCGAGGTCGGGCACCCAGGGTACGTAGAATGCAGGGATTTCCTATCTCTTTTTGCAGAGCTGGTAAAATCGCCGGAGTTCATCCATACGTATCGGGTAACACCACTCTCGCTCTGGAATGCAGCAGCACTGGATGTGCCGTTTGAAGAGATAACCCGCGGTCTTGAAGAGTTCTCGCGTTACAGCGTTCCGTCAAATGTCATCGTCGATATGAGGGAGTGGTATGAGACGTATGGCAAGCTGGTCTTGCAGAAAGCCGAAGCCGCGGAGGACCTCCTGGAGCTTGTTGTTACAGACTCCCGCATTCTGGAACGAATCCGTAACAATGAGTCCTTGAGAGACTTCTGGGCGGATAACGACAGCATTCCCGGACTCTTCGTACCGCAAGCAAGACGCGGCGATCTTAAGCACGCATTGATAAAGGCGGGATACCCGGTAAAGGACCTGTGCGGATATCTGGAAGGAAAACGGTTCGATATCACTTTGCGCGACATTGATCTCGATGGCAACTCATTTGCGCTGCGCGATTATCAAAAGGAGGCTATAGATCTCTTTTACTGTGGCGGGGAGAAGACCGGAGGCAGTGGAGTGATTGTTCTTCCATGCGGTTCAGGTAAGACGATTATAGGGCTTGGAACGATAGCTCAGATATCAAGTTACACATTGATAATCGCCACCAATACGGTCTCGGTTCAGCAGTGGCGCGATGAACTTATCTCTAAGACTCACATCAACGAAGCGGACATCGGCGAGTATACAGGGCGCAAAAAAGAGATCAAGCCGATAACAATCACCACATACCAGATGCTGACACATCGTAAAACAAAGGATAGTCCACTTCACAACCTGGAGATCTTTACCGAGCACAACTGGGGGCTAATTATATATGACGAAGTGCATATACTCCCGGCTCCGGTATTTCGTGCAACAACGGCAATTCAAGCCAGACGGCGGCTCGGGCTGACCGCAACACTGGTTCGCGAAGATGGGAAAGAGGATGATGTCTTTGCACTGATCGGTCCGAAGCGATACGATGTCCCGTGGAAGACGCTTGAGAGTCGTGGCTATATCGCAGAAGCCATCTGTACCGAGTATCGCGTCCCTCTTTCACCTGAAGAGGAGCTTACGTACGCCCATGCCGATAAACGTGCCAAGTTTCGCATCGCAGCAGAGAACGAGCGCAAAAAAGAACTTGTGTGCGAACTCCTGGAGAACCACGCAGGTGAGAGCATCCTTGTCATCGGTCAGTACATCTCGCAGCTGGAGAAGCTTGCAAAGTCACTGGATCTTCCGATAATCACTGGCAAGACCAAACAGGACGATCGGGAGAAGCTCTACGATCAATTCAGGAAGGGGGAGATTAACACGCTTGTTGTATCCAAGGTCGCAAACTTTTCCGTGGATCTGCCTGACGCCAGTGTCATGATCCAGATATCGGGTACTTACGGTTCACGTCAGGAGGAAGCGCAACGATTGGGGCGCATTCTTCGTCCGAAGGAACATGCGTCTCATTTCTACACACTGGTCTCGAAAGGTACCGTTGAACAGACGTTCGGGAGCAATCGTCAGCTCTTTTTGGTGGAGCAGGGGTACAGGTATCAGATCAGGTATTTCTGAGGGGTTTTCGGACGGTACCATTTGATAGAAACCGTCACGCTTCCGCATCCGCCACATCCTTCTGATCTCATAATTCAATAACCTCGAAACAGAAGAATTGGAAGAACTGATGTATTGGAGGAACTGATGTGATAGATAAGTGCTATGTCTTATTCGAAACACTGTTTTTAGTGGCAGGTGTTATGTATGGAAACCGTAACGATCCCCAAAGATGTCTGGAATCCTATCTCAAGTCTGGTGCACCGTGGTTTATTCGAGAATGAAAGATCGGCTATCGTAAACATGGTTCACGATTTGAGTTTGTCCAAAATGAAAGAATATGGGGCGGCTATGCAGAAATTCGAGATAAAATATGGTGTTATTTTTGAAGATTTTGAACAGCAACTCAATTCTGCTGATAAGGAAGATTTTGAAAGATGGGACGACTACATTGAATGGAATGCATACTCCGGCGCATATCATTACTGGAAATCCGCTCACGAGGAGTCGTCCGGATGCTTGTAGTCCGAACGATAACGATTTTAAGAAGCCACCACAGTGTTGTTGAACTCCGTATCACAAAGACTATGGTCGAGCCTGATATTGAACTGATCAAAGCGGATGCAACCTGGGGTGATGAAAACTCTCCATATTCGGGTGAGTTCCACATCCCAAAACCTTGCCATTTTTGTTCCTTTTTGTCACCCCGTCCTCAATGGACAATAGATAAGTGGCGCGCTGAATACGGCGC
>JAYEFS010000046.1:0-5528 GCA_034658695.1 Methanobacteriota archaeon
CCCACGATCCGCAGAGCCGGGCATCTATGATACGTCAGGTTATGAAAAATGTGGAAGAGTCGCCCCTATCGATCAATCGATATTTTAAAGGATTGAAGATTTGAATGGATGTACGTATAACTTCAAGTTTCTCTAATTTAACTTGCCGCTGCAATTCATATAGCCGAAAGTCATGTTGTATGTACAACAACGCGTACGTGTTTAGCTATCCACAAGAGTGCACAGATTTTCACAAGATTTCTGTGTCGATCTCGTGAAATCTCGTGAAATATAGTGGTTTATTCACCTCACTAAACACATACTTTTGTAATAGTCAGTCGGAGGTGTGACAGCACGAAAAACGTGGAGGCGCGGGTTAACGATACTTTTCGCGTCTATCCTTGTCTATCTCGCCTTTCTCGTTCCTCTGATCTAACGCAATGTCACAAAGTTGAGGGACATACGCCCGCGTTTTTCACATACGCGGGGGAGCTACCGTTAGCGACTACAGAAAACGTCGGAACCAGCAGGTTTCGTGCCTTCGGCACGTGCTAATATGAACACGGGTTCCACGCCATTCACAAGTTCCAAATACGTTAAATTGTATTCCGAAATGCCAGAGTTTGATCCAATACCTAATAATTTAACATGTCTAATTAACAATAACTTTAAATAGGATGATGTTACACACGGTGATGTCATGTAATTTCATATTATATGATACTAAAGCAAATCTACGTATTACTAAGATTTGCTTGGATACCTAAAACAAGGAGGTAAATAACAGATGAAACGCAGTACATTGTTTGTGGCATTTGCCACGATTTGCGTAGCGCTGGGTGCCGCCGGGATTGTGAGCGCCCATCAGACGTGGATAGATATCGACGATATGTGCGTGGATATCGGCGATACAGTCGATGTCAGACTGACCGAAGGACATAACTTCGTAAGCGAAGGTGCGCCCCCCTTTGATGTATCAGCAGAACTGGTGGATCCGGCAGGAGCAAAGACGTCCCTTAACAAAACCGGCGAGGATGATCTCTACTGGCATTCCGGTTTCGATTCTGACCAGATCGGTCTGTATACGATTCTGGGTCGTCATGTAGATGAATGCTGGTGGAAAGTCTACACAGGACCGGGATCAAGACCGGATCGACCCGATTACCCGTATACATGGTTCCCGGGTGAAGTAAACTGGAGTGAGATTGACAAGAGCAACTGGACCGATGACTGGCATGTGGTCCGATACGCCACGCCGTACAAGTATAGCAAGGCGTTTGTGAGTACGAACTGCGACTTCAGCGAAGCGGATCGTGTCTCCGGACAACCTCTTGAAATCATTCCACTTGGCAATGTCGCAACAACCGGAGCCGGTGACTTCGGGTTCCAGGTGCTGTGGAACGGAGAACCACTGTCCAACGGCACCATACAGATAACAGGTACCAGGGACGTGGAGACCAAAGTAAGTGCGATATGTGATGACGAAGGGAAGGCGACGCTGCCGCTCAATATCAGTTGTGACTGGCTGATAACAGCTTCTGCTGCCAGTGACACCGCATATTGGGATGGTGAATACAACGACACGTTGCCACACGGAGAGAATTATACCGGGCAGGGCGGATTCGTCGGTACTACTCATTCAGCAGCTTTGACACTGCTGCAACTACGAGGAAGTAATGCCGTTGCAATGCGCGCAGAGATACTGTCAGAAATCCAGTTCTCTGTAACACCGACATACCTCGACTTTGGCGAACTGTGTCTTGGTGATATAAGCGATCCTGCAACCATCGCAATTCGGAATATGGGCTCAAAAGACATGAAGAGCACTGTGGAAGTCACCGACACGAATGGATTGTACACGGAAGGACTTCGCATAAATGCCTCGTTATGGGGCGAGTTCGAAACAGCAGTTCCGGCAGATGAATCCGTTTCACTGGATGTCGAACTGCATGTTCCGGAGAATTTCGCAGGCTCTGGTGAGATAGAAGGAACGATCATCTTCTGGGCAGAAGCTGTATAGCCAAATTCTGCCATTTTATTTTTTTACATCAGATTCAAAAAGTAGAGGTGGAAGATGAAACCAAAAACCATTGGAATCGTATCGTTGGTGTGTTACTTGTTGATCCTCACACCCTGTGTCTATGGCTTGGGCATCGGTGTAAATCCTGCAAAGATGGATATTGTGGTGGGGAACAGCGAAAACGTTCAGAAGACTATAACAGTCTCAAATCCGGAAGCCGTAGAGATGGAGTTTCGAGTATACAATGAAGATGAATCCATTGACTGGATACAAATATCCGACCCAACGTTTTCACTGGAGCCGCATCAAACAAAAGAGGTGACCGTTCGGTTCGCTCCAACTGCGGATGAAATAGGGGAATTCGGTACAAAGATATGCGTAGTTTCATTAAAATCAGAAGGTGGCTTTAATATGGGTAGCGGTGTAAAGATACCGACACACATTACCATAAACAAAGCAGCGGTTCCATGTTATACAAATCCTGCGATCATTATGTTTATAATATCATGGTTATTTATAATTCTAATATGTGTGGATCGATTGAGGCGACATTGATATCAGAACAGCGCCTGCTGCACCGTCGCCTTCTTGACCGGTCTCTTCCCCGGTACAGTTGCACTCTTCACCGTATCGATCCCGAAGTCGAACAGCCCCTTCTGCTTCGAGTCGTAGTTCAGTGTTGCGTATTCTACGCCGAACTCGCGTAGTATCCGCTCAACGGGCGGCAGTATCTGCTTATTGATGTAGTAATCAACATCAAGCGAGATATTGCGCTCTATCACATACTCAGGATCTTCCGCACTATCCACGAAGAGCCCCTTGCCCGCTATGATCACAAAGGGCACACGATCGCCGACCGCCGGAACAACCCCGCCGCGACTGCGTATCTTCTCAACAACTGTTATGTGTGGCTGTTTATTCTTGTAGCTCTCCTTCTTCTTGGTGTATCGTCTGGTAAGGATCAGATCCTCCATGGCATCTCTATCCTGCTGCACATCGAGATTCCTGACCCGATCCACGACACCACGGACATACTCGACCGCATCATCGATGCGCCCCTCCTTTAGAACCAGTTCAAGGACCCTGTTCAAGGTCTTCGATGTGAAACCGCACCAGTCCCGCCTGACCGTCTCCATCCCCTTAACCTTGATCGAATCCTTCCACTCATCGCCACTCTTCTCGAAAACCCACAGTGCATACCTCTTCTTTGCAATGAATATTGCGCTACGGACGACTGATTCGAATTCGAGCTCCATGGGATCAGGCAGTTCCTCCGAAACCATGCCCGCGACCGTTCTACCGATTGATTCGGCATCGTCGAGCGAGACCTCGCCGTTATCTGGCGTGATTTTGACAAAGACGCTGTCCGTGTCACCATAGACGACAGACAGCATGAAGTGGGAGCCGCCCGGAAGATCCATCTCCGCAATCGATTCGTCGATCAGTTCTTTTGTTCCAAGGATGTTTTTGCGCCCGAAACTGGTAACAGCGTTCGCAAGGACGAGACTGTACAGACGCGCCCTCGTATAACCGGAATATCCATAAAAGCTGTTCAGCAAGATCTTCAGAGCATTCTGTGTCGCATCCAGAACCCGGTACTCCTCAGAATCTGCGGATCGCATCATCTCCTTCGTTTCCACCCGTCTCTCCAGGAGATTCTCGAGAATAGCCGGAACGATTCCCTTGTACGTCTCAGCCGGAACGAATTCGCCACCAGACGGCGCACGAACCAATCCCCGATTTAATTCCTGAACTGAATCGTGATCCAATCCGTGAGCCGAATCGTGATCCAATCCGTGAGCCGAATCGTGATCCAATCCGTGAGCCGAATCGCTGACCGATCGGGAATCCGCTGCAACAACGGTGCTGTAGCAGAGATTGTGCGCCATCATGATCGTCGGGTAGAGCGACTTGTAGTCGAGGACCACGATGTCTTTCAAGAGCCCGCGCACCGGCTCAAGCACCGCACCACCCTTCAGTTCATAGGAATCGCTGTGCCGCTTACCCATAGTCTCTTGTTCCGGTTTAGGGGGGATCACACGATCCCGTTTCCTGAATTCCCTGAACATCAGGTTCTCGACCATCGAACTCTGCCCGCCGTCCAGCACATCCTGGAACATGGCGCCGCTCACCTGCGCAAGCGCAACGTAGCGGTCAAGAAGCTTCAGATGGAGTAGCAGCCTGAGCGCAAGAACCGAATCGCGGCGTGCATATTCGATGAACTCATTGAGCTTCTCGCCGTCGTCGTTCCAGTACTCGCCCATCTGCTGCAGCGAGACATCGAACTTCTCGATATCGAGCAGCGTTCTCGCCACGTTCTTGAGGGTGTACTGCTTGATGCTGTAGCCTCTGCGGATCATCGGCAGATCATCGGCAGCGATCCTGCCCCTGATTGATACGTGCGTCACGGTTCCGACCTTGCGGCAGTAGACTGATGAGTGGTCTCTTCCGATCCCGTCGCGCACCTTCAGTCCCTGTTCCTTCAATATCCGCACACGCTCTGCAATATATGGGAAATCGAACTCGTTTGAGTTGTATCCGACGATCACATCAGGGTCGTAATTCCGCACAATATCATAAAACCGGTTCAGAAGATCCGCTTCGCGTGTGAATGACTCAGTACCGGCGCAGTCCGTAGCTTTCCCGACGAGAACGAGCGTCTCCCCGATCCCTTCGCATTCCGGCTCGAACGCAAGCGAGATCATGATTATGGGCGAGCGATCCGGTGTCGGCACGCCATCACTGACCTCACACTCGATATCGAATGCCAGATACCGCATCGGCGCATTCCTTACCGTTTCCGCCGGAGATACCTGTGATACAACCGTCACGTCACAATCCAACGCTCCCTGATACCTCGCCTCCGGTATTGTGGCACCGGCATCCTCTGTCTGTACCCAGCCCATCCCGAAGATGCCGGAATCAATCATGAACCGGTTCCTGAACATGATATCGGTCTCATAGATGCGGTCCGCATAGTTTTTGACCTCGTCTCTGATCGCTGGCACGTCTTTTGGCTTAAAAACAACAACCTTCAGCATCTCGGCGGGGTGCTCCTGATATCCCACTGGCTCGTACATATCGACCGGCTCTATCTGCGCAATCTCGGGAATGTTTCTGAGCACGCCCTCAATTGTCGCAGGCTGGACATAGAAGTACGGCTCAAAACCAGGAACGAAACAGCAGACGCTTTTTCCATTGGGATCGCGCCCGAACAACCGCACAACCGGTTTGCCGTTATCCAGGATGTAATCGGCGTCGATGAGCTGGAATTTCATTATGCGTCTGTTCGGATGCATGATACTTATGGTTTGCCAGATCTCGGGCGAGAGTTTTTACTTTTTCGGTGGGTTGAAAATATCTGATTCTGATGGATTCTGTGGTTTCCAACCTTTGCGCCCTCGCGTAGGGTGATGAAAGGATGTGTATACCCCGTACTGAATTGGTCCCATTTTTGTTTCATTTTAGTACTGGAGCGAAAGCATCTTTCCAATTGGATTGAACCGATTGCTACTGGTTTTTCTTGCAC
>JAYEFS010000047.1:0-5522 GCA_034658695.1 Methanobacteriota archaeon
ACGCGCCGTATTCAGCGCGCCACTTATCTATTGTCCATTGAGGACGGGGTGACAAAAAGGAACAAAAATGGCAAGGTTTTGGGATGTGGAACTCACCCGAATATGGAGAGTTTTCATCACCCCAGGCGTAAACAGGTAGCTCCAGTCATAATTTATATCTGTGAGCCTGCAGCCATGACGATTGCATCCTCGACCAAAAACGAGGTCGTTTAGTGATGGCTAACCCGCTTATTGATCTATGTTACAATACTTACCAAAAGTTTTAAGTATTAAATGAATCAGCTATGATTCACATGCCCCATGTAACATGTATGACACGTAGGATTCTACGAAATATAATTCGAAGAGGTAGTATATGATGAAACTAAATACAATACTGGTAGGAATAGTCATGCTCCTGCTGCTGCTAACGCTGCCAGCCGCAGCATCCGATTACACGCTTGGCGTCTTCGGGAACGCGAACGAGGACGACACGATAAACATGCAGGATGTGACCTACACCGAACTGATCATCCTCGAATACAGAGACAAGACAGATCTCGCAGATGCGAAGTACGACGGCAAGATCAACATGCAGGATGTGACCCAGATCGAACTCGTCATTCTGGGAAAAGAGAAGGAGCTCGCATTCGTGGATGGCTTCGGTGAAGCGATGACTGTCGAAAAGCCAGTGGAACGTATCGTCAGTGTGTGGTGTACCAATAATGAACTGCTGAAGGTTCTCGGCGCAACCGATAAGATCGTTGGTATAGACGCTGGCATGACCGGGAAGAGTACAACCCTCTTCCCGGAGATCAGTGCTCTGCCGGATTGTGGTGGCTGGCACGCACCAAATTTCGAGGCGATACTGAGCCAGCATCCTGACATGTACATCCCGTGGCTCATCACAACGGATGACCCGGAGTCCAGCTATGGCATTATACGCAAGAGATTCCTGGAGGAGAAACTCGTGAGTGTCCCGGTTCTCTGCATCGACAATAGCGAATATCGCACAGGAGAGTACTTCGTAGAAGAACTGGAACGGCTTGGATATATCCTTGATCGGCGAGATGCGTCTGAAGAGTTCACCGAGTTCTACAAAGAATGCACGGATCAGGTCGCAGAGCAGACAGAGGGACTGGCAGACGATGAGAAGCCGAGGGTGTGGATCACATCGCTCTTCTTCTCAGGTGGTGAGGTGACAGGTTCGCCTTATGCATACTCTATCTTTGACCCGGTCGATCTAGCGGGTGCGAGAAATATAGCCGAAGGTCTGCCAAGGGGCACGAGGGTGGATCTGGAATGGGTGATCGAGCAGAATCCAGAGTACATATTCATACAGATATGGGCTGCCGGGAATAGAAAGTCGCCTTATGCACCCGATTACTCGATAACAACGGTAGAAGAACAGGTGAACACAGTCCTGAACTGTCCCGAACTCGCAAATGTGGATGCTGTGAAGAACGAGAGGGTCTACGTTGTGCAGTATTCGCATTTCAGCAAAGGGACGTCCAGGTGTTTATGTGTTGCATATCTGGCAAAACTGCTCCACCCGGAACTGTTCGAGGAGATGGACCCGCAGTCGATGCATCAGGAGTACGTAGACCGATTCCTGGGCATAGATGTCAGTATTGAGAGTGCCAATTTCCTGTATCCGCCATTAGAGGAGAGTTGATGGGAATAAAACCCTGAAGAGGTAATATACATGAAACTAAATACAATATTGGCTGGAATAACCATAAGCTTGCTCTTGCTGACATTACCAGCCGCGGCATCAGACTACACTCTCGAGATCTTCGGGAACGCGAACGAAGACGACACAATAAACATGCAGGATGTGACGTACACCGAGCTCATCATCCTCGAATACCGCGACCAGACAGAACTATCGGATGCCAAGCACGACGGCAAGATCAACATGCAGGACGTGACCCAGATCGAGCTTGTCATTCTCGGAAAAGAGAAGGAGCTTACGGTCATCGACACCGCGGGAAACACGGTCACGGTGGAGATGCCGGTTGAGCGAGTAATTGTCTTGAATCACTATGTCGGTCGGCTGATTCGTTCACTCGGGGCAAAGGATCAGATTGTCGGGATAATGCTTACATTTGCTGTTGAGCCTTATTGCCATTTTTGGCCCGATCTGAAGGATGTACCTGTGGTGAGCGGACACATGGCAAGGGAACCTGACTATGAAGCAATCATAACCCTTGAACCTGATGTGCTATTTTCCTTTGTCGGATCCGGAGATCCGGAAGGACTCGTGGAGAAACTGGAGCCCGCCGGAATCAGTGTTGTGCTGCTTGATTGCAGTCATACGGAGACATATCCGGAAGAGACAAGAAAGCTTGGATACATTCTTGATAAAAGAGAAACGGCTGAAGAGTATCTCGAGTTTCGGCAGTCAATCTTCGATCTCGTAGAGGAAAAAGTGGAGGGACTGGAACCCGCTGAAAAGAAGACCGTTTACTATGAGTTCATGAGGGCATACCAGACCAACGGTGGCGGATCGAGAATCGACGCTGTGATTCAGAAGTCTGGCGGGATAAATGTCTTTGGTGATATATACCAGCACTCTTTTGAGGTAGATCCTGAAGAATTGCTGGAGAGGGATCCTGATGTGGTTTTTAAGGATATGCATACCACGCCGGGATACCCCATGACCGATATGAGCACGCTGGAAGAAGCGCGAGAAGAGATGCTGAGCCGTCCTGGCTGGGATAAGTTAACCGCGGTGAAGAACGACGAGGTGTATGTAGGATCTCGTGAGGTCTTCGTGTGGATCGGAGGAGCGATGGGCGTATGCCATATGGCAAAGTGGCTTTATCCTGATCTCTTCGAAGACTTAAACCCTGAAACATTCCGTAAAGAATATATGGAGGACTGGCAGTGTGTGCCCTATCAAGGGGTGTATACATATCCGGAACCGAGTTGAAAGAGGTTCGAACATACAGGCAATACGAAAAAAAGGAGATATATTGAATGATTCTGAATAAAACAGGGCTAATAATTGGTGCATCGCTTCTTGCGATGCTGCTTGCACTGCCAGCCGCAGCATCAGACTACACTCTCGAGATCTTCGGTAACGCGAACGAGGACGACACGATCAACATGCAGGATGTGACCTACACCGAATTGATCATCCTCGAATACCGCGACCAGACAGAACTCTCGGATGCCAAGTACGACCACAAAATCAACATGCAGGACGTGACCCAGATCGAGCTTATCATTCTGGGAAAAGAGAAGGAGATAACACTCATAGATACGGCTGAAACGATCGTGACTGTGAATAAGCCACTGACGAGAATCATTCCCACATACCCGCAAGCCATTGAGACATTGCGGTCGATTAAGGTGCCGAAGGATATAATAGTTGGGATCGGAACCTGGCCCACTCCTCTGGATCCGGTCTTCTTCGGAGAGTTCAGTGATATACCATGCATCGGAACCGGATGGAATCCCGATGTTGAGGCGATACTGGAGCTTGATCCGGATGCTGTCATCCTCTTCGGGACCGGGCGTGTCGATCTTGATTATGTCCAGGATGTGCTGGAAGTGGCAGGCATAACAGTGCTTCGTTTCAACCTCCAGACACTGGACATTCATCGAGATGAGGTGGAAAAGCTTGGATATGTCTTTGACAACCGGGATTGCGCTGAAGAATACCTCAACTGGCGTGCAGACATTCTGGATTCAATCGAAGAGAGTGTTCTTGGACTCTCCGAAGACGACAAACCGGATGTCTATTTCATGCCCTCTTTTAAGGACGGTCTTTACTACATCTATGGACAGTATGCCTACATCGATATGGCAGGCGGCAGGGATGTCTTTTCTGATCAGCCCGGGAACTACATGTCTCTGGATCCTGAGGAGGTGATCACGCGAAACCCTGAGATCATAGTCAGGGTGGCACCATGGGATGCTGGTGGTTATGGTGTTGCCGCGGGCGAGACCGCGGAGTTTGAAGCGCTGAGAGAAGAGATCATGAGTCAGCCCGAACTGGAGAATGTCGGGGCTGTGAATGATGGGGAAGTGTACATAATTGCTGATCATTTTGTATCGTTCTTCCCAGCCAGCGGATGCAGGCAGTTCGTCCAGATCGCGTATCAGGCGAAGTGGTTCCATCCCGAACTCTTCGAGGACATGGATCCGGAGGCGATTCATCAGGAGTATCTGACCGAGTTTCAGGGACTGGACTATGATCTGAGTGAGCAGGGTGTATTCGTGTATCCGCCGCTTGAGGAATGAGGATAGGAGGTGAATCAGGATGCCAACGATTATGGTGGAAGGTCCGCCGATGGATATCGAACGGAAAAGGGAGCTTGTGAAGAGGCTCTCAGGGGCTGCGGCTGAAGTATATGGTATCAGGCACATCACCGTTCTCATACGGGAGAACCCGCCCGAGAATGTTGGTCTGGGCGGGAAATTGCTTGCGGATCGTAAAAAAGGTTCGTCGGGATTGTCAAACAGATAAAATGGATGTAATGAATATGAAAACAAACATATTACTCGGAATGACCGTGATGCTCGTGATACTGCTGGCTCTGCCGGCGGCAGCATCAGACTACACGCTCGGCGTCTTCGGGAACGCAAACGAAGACGACACGGTAAACATGCAGGATGTGACATACACCGAACTAATCATCCTCGAATACCGCGACAGAACAGAACTCTCAGACGCCAAGCACGACGGCAAGATCAACATGCAGGATGTGACTCAGATCGAGCTCGTCATTCTGGGAAAAGAGAAGGAGCTCACATTCATTGATGTCTGTGAGAAAGCAGTGACGGTCAAGAAGCCGGTAGAAAAGATAGTTGTCCTCAGCGATTCTCAAGCTGATGCGATCAGGGTGCTTGGAGCAGAGGACCTGGTGGTTGGTATAAGCTCGGGTCTTGCAAGCGAGAATACACTCTTACCGGTGATGAGTGAACTACCGACGGTTGGAGGCGGACGCGGGCAAACATTGGATTACGAGGCGATACTCGACCTACAACCGGATATGATCCTCCCCTCTGGTGAAAGCGAAGAAGAACTTGAGAAGAAAGTGAATCCCTGGGTCACTGTTGTTCGCTTCGACTTCTATGTGCCGGAGATCATGGCAAAACAGATGATGGAACTGGGATACATCCTTGATGTGGAAGATAAAGCAGAGGAGTTCGTTGACTTCTACTCGGGTACGCTAAATACGGTCAAAGAGCGAACCGAGGAGCTTCCAGAGGGTGAGAAACCGCGAGTCTTCTATTGCGGCTATATTAGCGCCGAATATCGATACTATGCCATAACTCCAAAACAATGGCTCGGCTCAGTATTGACCATGGCGGGGGGCAACAATATCGCTGCCGATCTCTCTGCAAACATGGTGGACCCGGAGTGGATACTGGTGCAGAATCCGGATATCATCATCGATCACGAAGGCAGCCGTCTTCCCGCAGGCTACGATACCGATGACATAACCGGGGCGCAGGATGTGATCGAGCAGATGGTGAACGAACCGGGCTGGGAGAAGATAAAGGCAGTGGAAGATGAAAAAGTCTATATC
>JAYEFS010000048.1:0-5485 GCA_034658695.1 Methanobacteriota archaeon
TCATGCGCGCAGTATATGCTACATAGCGTATGTAAACTATAGATGTTTCAATCAGGACTTAAAACTTTTGGTTAATATCGTATCAGAAACCAGTAATTATATCACCCACTCATCACACCCCACATCGCAGACTACGTCTCGGAGTAATGTGAAAAGTGGCTTGAAAGTGGAAGAACAGCTCATAAAAGCAGTACCAGAGCAAGAATCATCAGGACGGTCAATCCAAGCTGCAACCCTGCACTCACTGATATCACCTTCACACTCATCACCGGACCAAAGACCCCTGAATAATACGGTAGCCTGTGTGTAATGATGTATCGAAGACTCACCAGAAGATGTCCCACCAGTAACGTCAAGAGCGCCAGCTTGAAGTCCAGGATACCTGCGTCCATCAAATCCGCAAGCGTGATGTACGCCGCCATCGGATTTGCAAGTTCCAGTGGTATCACCGCCAGTGCCTCTGGAGGTAGCGGCATCCAGCCAAGATATCCGGGCAGGGCGCTGAATACCCCCAGATCGATTAAAACAAACGCCATAATGCTCACGGGAAGTGCGATTACCACGATTCGTTTCAGAAGGGTTAATGAACCATTCACACTCCTTTTAAGCGCAGTTCTGGTGACTATTTTCCCACCCCCACTCTCGGCAACGAATCCACAGTCTTTCATAGTCAGCAATGCCCTGCCAGCAATAAACATGAGTACTGCTACCACCATGCCATTCAGCACAAATAGGGCGAGGTATGCGATGCCCAGCATCCCGAGCACAGGTATGATCGTGGGGGCGATGTATGCAAATGCCTCATAGATCGTCTGTGGAAACCAGATCGCCACGGTTGCGAGCAGAGCCTCCTTCTGGTTTATCTTCTTTTCGTTATAAAATTCTGCCATCATCGCTACCGCTGTTATCGGCGAGCCAAAAGCGGTTATAAACGCAATTCCTGAATGGGGTGTGAAGTGCGCATGGTGCAAAACCGGCTTCATCACCGGGAACAATCGGTCGAATATCCTGAATTCAACAGCGATGCTCGCCAACAAGATGCCGGTGACCATGAACGGCAGTACAGATATCCACAATTCAACTGCACGGACTGCGGAGGTTGTTATCGTCACTCACAATCGTTCCCCGGCAACAAGCACCAATTCATTGAATCTCTGTGCTGAGACATTCGTGAGCCCGGCATCCAAAAACATCCTGACAACCGCATCAGGGTCGGAACCGTTGTAGAATGGTAATTCCCTGCCGATCTCCTCACCGAAGTGATGATTACTATAGTGAGAATGCGTACCCGGTACATCCGTCAGCACTCTGCCACCGGGCTTTACAACTCTCGCCCACTCGCTGAATGCAGTGGCTGGATCTGCTAATGTCCAGATCAGGTGCCTGCTGACCACCGCATCAAATATGCCGCCCTCAAAGGATAGGTCTTCAGCATCCTCCATCACAAACGTTACAGGGATACCGGAGCTTTTTATCTTCGCTCCTGCCTCTTTCAGCTTATTCTTTGACCAATCCGCTCCGGTCACATCATGCCCCATCTCAGCGAGCAGCAATGCCAGAAATCCGGTTCCGGTGCCCATATCCAGCACCTTCAGTCTCTGTGCAGTTCCAAGCGATCTGGTCAAAGCATCCCGCCATAGCTCCTTCTCTTCTCTTGAGTGCACCCCATGTTCCGGAATGCTGTCATAATCATGGTGTGCATCATCCCACCATTCTCTGATATGCTCTTTCAATTTCATGCTTCACCTCACATCCATAACCGTGAATGTCGCAGTCATCACCTTTTCATCATATCTATCCTGAGCACTCTTTTCAGGGTCTCTGTGCATAACCTTGAACATCCACTTGCCGTCCGCTTCCAGTTTAACAACTGCTCTGCCGTAATTATCGGTCTGCACTTCGATTGGGTCATCCTCATTACCGACATATATGGCATATACCGTTGCGCCGGCTAATGCACGCCCATCATACAATATTTTCAGTATAATATCGTCTCCAGCGTTATATTGCCGATAATCCATTGGAACGATCTCCAGTTCGTGCCCAAGCGTTAGATCATATTCTTCCAGAGGGCGCCCCACCGGAATGATTGTCTTTGTGTACTGCTGGTAATACTTCGGACCCTCCAGACCGGGATGCGGCAGGTTCAGTATCCCACCGTTGTACTCTACACCGAGGGTGTGGTAACCAACGAGTTCCGGGGTGAATCGCACCAATAGATGATCGTCTCCGGAACCAACGTAGGAATCATACTCTTTGCCTCGTGTGTCAAAGACGATTGATTTCACCTTTTCGATCTCAACTGCACTCTCACTCTTCATGTTATGCCCAAAACAAAGTTTGCACTCTACGCCCTCTCCATGAGGTATGCTATGCCCGCCATATTCAATCCAGACCTCATGTCCACGTACAATGTCAGGAATCCCTTCATCTGAGCAAATCTGCCGTTTCTGTTCCATTAGTATCCCACCTATACGGAAAAAGGAAGGGAAAAACCCTTCCAGGAAACTTTTTGTACCGTCATCAGGTCACGTCCGGGGAGGGATAAGCCCACGTTCCGTCCAACTCGAGATCATGGAACTTTTTGAGATACTCGTTGTGGATCTCTTCCGGATCGATATCTCCAAAGAGCTCCGGATGCAACCATTTAGCAAAGTAGACGTGTCCTACTACCCATCTTGGTCCGCTTACCAGATCTCTATCCATCAGGTAGACCTTGCCGTTTTTAACAGCATTGACGTTCTCAAACCCTGGTCGATCTCCAAGGACTTTTGCCAGCAGTTCATCCATATCCGCCTCCGTTTTCCCGGGTCCGCTATCGAATCCTTTCATCAAATCCGCAAACATCACATCAGGGTTCTCTGTTATCACCCACTCAGGCTCCACTTCAACAGATGTGCCTGGTAATCCTACAGCAATATTCCGACCTCCGCATCCTTCAGCCACCTGACCTGCACTGGGGTCGTCCGGGGTTATAGCCCACCATTTCTTGGCTCCGGACATATACTCGTAATAGAATGTTGGCATCGCTTCTGATCCCATATCTTCGGTGCGTCCCTCAATGATCTCATCATAGCTTTCGATCCAGTCAATGAGTTCACCGGCTTCGTCCCCCATTCCAAAGAGCATTCCCAGGATCGTTACGTCAGGGACTATGGTTCTCCTGGCGGTTCCGCCCATCACAACCGCTGCAGTATTCGGAAGGTTTTCGGATATGACTTCTGCATTGTTCCCCTGCCACAGGGGTATCACAACCAGATCCGGATCAAGCATCAATACTGCCTCATAGTCAACAAACTGACCATGCATGGAGACCTCAGGAACGTCTGAGAGACCGAACTCGGACATGCGCTCATGGAACGCTCGGTCAACCCCGACTATCATATCTCCTGCTCCGATGGCTAACATGGTTTCGGTGGTACGGTAATCAGTGGGGATGATTCTTTCCACAGGCATCTGTACTGTAACAATTCTGCCAACGCCATCAACAATCGTAAGCTCCTTCTCTTTTCCCAGAATGACGAGCTCGATCTGCGTCACATCCTGCATATTGATCTTGTTGTCATGCTTGGCGTCTGAAAGTTCTGTTTCGTCTCTGTATTCGAGGATGATCAGTTCGGTGTAGGTCACATCCTGCATGTTTAGCGTATCGTCCTCGTTCGCGTTCCCGAAGACGCCGAGAGTGTAATCAGATGCTGCAGCTGGCAGTGTCAGCAAGAGCATCGTCATGGTCATTCCGACCAACATTGTATTCATTCTCATTGTATAGTAGCTCCTTATGGCAGACTTTTACTTTGTATACATATACTCAAAATATATGTCACATAGCGTGTGCATATCACAACAACATCTTATGGTACTTAAAACTAGTGATAAATATCGTAGCATTAACCAGCAAGCACGTTTCCCACCCCCCATATCCAATGTCGCGAATCACATCGCCCCTGTCGCAGTACGCACAATCACCCGATAAGATCACGCAATAGACATCTGGTTACCACTATAATCCGATTCGGATAGTATCCTGGTGAGTCTCATGGACTTCGGTATCGAAGTGATATGGTATCTGCTCACCTGCCGGTAATCAGCGTCCCCACAGAACCCCCCCGCAGCGCATCGATCACGCGATCGTGATGTCTCCCGTTCACGACCCGGCAGTCGAGTGACCGCAAAAGCAAGAGTTCCGGCAAAACCGAATCGACGCATGTCTTTCCCATCTTCAGGAGTTCCTCTGCCGTAATCATGGAAAGAAGCAGACCGTCACGGAATACACCGTCCACATCGGTCGCTTTTATGAGTGTGGCGTCCAGTTCGGATGCGATCCAGCCGGCGATTGTGTCTGATGTCGCATTCCAGGTCTCTTCGATCCCTGTATCGGATTTTTTCAGAAGATCGTACGTGAGAATGATCGAGGTCCCGATCGGAGTTGATTCGATCTCTGTTAAGCCGGTTATCAGCGTTGTCAGAGTCCCATCGGCAAGATAATGCCCGTACTGGTCCATGGCAAGAATCGCCATCCAGTGGGCAGTCGCCTCGGAGATTCCGTACGAATCGTCCGCGCTCCGCACCGCGTCTGCGAAGACGCTGCCCCCCGGAACGATTACGATGCGCTCCCTCTCGTTCAGTGCATACTCTTGGAGCGAACGCACCAGTTCCCGCGCACTTCCAATCAGGCTTCCACCGATCTTTACCACGATCACGGTGTCCACCCGCTGTGTTTCATGATGATTGCGTCGTCCCCGTCGGTGTAGTATCCCTTCGCGAGCCCCTGGATTGTGAAGTTGAGCCGCCGGTAGAACCGCACGGCACGGTAATTGTGACTTCTCACCTCAAGCATAATATTTTTGATATTCTTTCTGTGAAATTCATTGAGGACACTCTTCATGAGTTGCGTTCCGACGCCAAGCCCCTGGTACGGTTCCAGTATCGCAATCGAGAAGACCCGCCCGCACACACCCGCCTCGACAAGCGACGATACCCCGACGACGAACCCGACCACCATGCCCCCGTGCTCAGCGACGAAGAATGTGTCCTCATTCAACTCGTAGAGGGTCATGTACATGTATGGATCATGCTCGCCGAACTGCTCGCGTTCGATTGCGATCACGCCAGAGAAATCGTGTGGCTGAAATTTGCGTATGAGGATCATGTTTGTTTTGGTGTATGTGTTTAGCTGAGGCGAAAAAGCCACGAGATTTCACGAGATTAACACAGAAATCTTGTGGAAATCTGTGTAATCTTGTGGTTAGCTAAACACGTACGCTTTGGTTATGTCATTTCTGGAAGCTCTTGAATAAGTAACTGCTGTCGTGACAATTTAATATTTCCAGTTATCCATACACGATAATGAAGAGCTATGGTGATGAAAGGATGTGTATACCCCGTACTGAATTGGTCCCATTTTTGTTTCATTTTAGTACTGGAGCGAAAGCATCTTTCCAATTGGATTGAACCGATTGCTACTGGTTTTTCTTGCACCGTGAAA
>JAYEFS010000049.1:0-5455 GCA_034658695.1 Methanobacteriota archaeon
GTGCAAGAAAAACCAGTAGCAATCGGTTCAATCCAATTGGAAAGATGCTTTCGCTCCAGTACTAAAATGAAACAAAAATGGGACCAATTCAGTACGGGGTATACACATCCTTTCATCACCCTAGATTAGGACTGAACGTTTGATGGTATAACGCATGAATGAGCCTGGTTTTTCATGCATTTACTGGTAGATTTGCCTTTTTCGGAGGCATTTCCGCACGAGCGGTTAAAATATCAAGTCTTGGATATATACACTTTACACTTTACACTTTACACTTTACGCTTTTTACGTGCCTAACGTAAGACTAAAAGTATAATAAGTAAGATCGAGGGTGTAGGGTGGCCGACTGAGCGGGAATTGCTGCTGTGGACATAGTTTACTCCATCAATGATTCCTACGCCTTTATCCCGCTCATCGCAATCTTTTTTCCGAGCTCCTCAAGCGCGTCATCCGATAATATTCGTGGCACCACACAATCGCCATTCTCAAGCATCCGTCCGGCAATCTCCATAAACCGGGCAGCAATATCAGACTCAGGATATGCTTCGATAACAGTCGCAATCTCAGTCTCGGCTTGCAGGATAAGGTCACTCCTCGGAATGTCCCCAATGATGGTGCTTCCAACACTCTCGGCAAATTCACGCACCACTCCGGTATTATCCTTGGCACCACGAGAATTGTGAATAATTCCTCCAAGCCGTCCTCCACCCCGTTCTCCGAACTTCGCAATTCCTTTGCAGATGTTATTTGCGGCATAGAGGGGCATGAACTCGCCGGATGTTACGATATAGATCGTCTTTGCATATCCTTCCCTTATGGGAACAGCAAACCCGCCGCAGACAACATCTCCAAGCACGTCATAGATGATAACGTCCCATTCTTCATCAAAGAGACCCAGTTTTTCGAGCGTCTCAACCATGGTGAGGATGCCCCGTCCCGCACAGCCGACCCCTGGCTCCGGACCTCCTGCCTCAACACAGGTGACACCTCCGAAGCCCTTGAACACAAAATCATCCAGCTCATAATCCTGTGTATAGCCCCGGTCTCTGAGAACTCCAAGCACGGTCGGTATCCGCCCGCCAACCACATTTCTGGTTGAATCAGACTTTGGATCACAGCCGATCTGCAGCACCTTGAGGCCGAGCTTTGAGAATGCAGCCGAGAGATTTGCTGCGGTTACCGACTTCCCGATGCCTCCTTTTCCATATATTCCTATTTTTAGTCCTTCGTTCATGTTATAAGCCCTCCTCCGGATATTTATTCAAGAATAGATTGAGAATCTTCTCAATCAGCACAACCGTCCCGCGATAGCCCATGTAAGGGGCGTAATCATAGAGCGAGAACTCGTCATGGGCAGGATATGCGACCCTGATGAGCGGGGAATCGAGTTCCTCGGCTATTCTCTTCTGAAAACTGGTGCCGAGGATCAAACGTAATCGATCGTTTCGCACTTCCGCGTTTCTGAACCGGTCGTTGATCTCGAAAAGGTCTTCGTTCATTTCCGGATGAACAGGGGAGCCAGAGGTTATGGCACTGACAACGACATCGCACCCGACCTCGATCTCCATAAACTTGGTGAGGGCATCTGCTCTCGCGTAGTCAGCAACAACTCCAACCGGCACGTCATACAACCTCTGAATCATCATATATGCTCTTTCGAGACTCCCTATCACATCCTTCCTGTAGACTTGCGTACTGCCGCAACCGTCGCTTTCGCCGTCGCTTGCCTTTATCAGGAACTCTTCTGTGAGATACGTCCCGTACGGTGCATCAACGATCTCATACGGTGTCCCGAACTCCTTCTTCATCGCCTCAGCCAGCCTGAGTCCATATCCGCCGATCACGATGTTCTTTGTAACAGAAGGCATCCTCGCAATCTGCGCAAGTGTCGTGTCAACAGCTAACGTGGCATTGACATCGCACCCTGAGAGTGCAAGCAGCCTCTTGATTTCCTTGATGTCTGCTCTTGCCTTCGGGGATATGGTATCAAACCCGAGGAGGTTTACCGTATTAGCTTCCTCACCGCCATCCTTCATGATCGGGAGGAACTCAAGGAGAGCCTCTTCATAGCCCTCCCACTCATGTCCCTTGAAGCCTGCAGAATCGACATAGAACGAAGGCATATCGCAATGTTTCCTCACTGCTTTGATGTCGTCACCGATGATTGCGGATACACAGCAGCCAAGAATCGCAACCATCTTCGGGTTGTAGCATTCCCTGGCTACCTCAATTGCGTGTTCCAGCTTCCCCTCGGCGCCGAAGACGATATCCCGATCATGGATGGCAGACGATGTCGCTTTCAGCGAGTTCTCATTCTGTGCTACCTGATGATACAGCGTCCCCCAGTAACATCCGATCGGTCCGTGAATTATTGGGGTCACGTCCTCAACTCCATAGAAAGCTTTGAAAGCTCCGAAGACCTTACATCCGCTCATAGGTTCCATTATGCCTTCCCTCCTGCTCCGGATCTGGATCTTTTCACAAATTGCATCGCCTCACCGGCACGAATCGATGCCGATGACTTTTTTGTGTACGGATAGCGAACCGGATCATATTCCAGTGCTTGAAAGATATAGGGTCTTTTTACTGCCAGGTTCTTCCTGTTAAGTTCGGTACAGAGTTCCTCTGCGGTTCCAAGGACATTCTCAAACTGACCGAGGAAACGATGTACCTCTCTTGAATACGCAGGAATGCCGAGTGAGTGTGGCACCCACTTCCTTTCAGGTGTGGTAACCACGATATCGGGTTTGAACTCCTTTAGCACCGATTCTTCCTTCTCCATCGACGTTTCGAGCAGTACGTCAGAATCCACACCCATCTTGTGGAATATCTCAACGGTTACCGCACGGTGCTGATCCAGAACATCTTGTGAGAGGTTCTTGTCGTAGAGGAAACTATAGTCAAGAGAGATGGCATCGACCACCATGCCCAGATCGAGCACCAGAGAGATTATCTCATGAGCGCCCCCGAACATCCCGCTGCCCCTGAGCATCACCATATGCTTGCCATCGAGTTTCTCGCGGTACGGTTCAAGATTTTTCTCCAGCTTTGCAAGTCTTCGATCTATAACGGCTTCAGTCTCCTTCTCAAGACCGAGTTTCTCACCAATCTGCGTGTAGAATGCTCTTATCCGCTCCGGATAGGGCAGGGATCTGACAGAGAAGATATTCTCATGCACAGCATCTGTCCCGAATCGCTCCTGCATGATCTTCACCCAGTCGCCTGGACGCTGTACAATATTCAGCTCTGCCCGTGGTGCGTTCTTGATCTTCTCGGTTGTGAGATTGGCAAAGAATACGGTATTGATCGTTGCGCCTATCTCAGTCAGAATATCGATCTTTTCTCCTAGAGCCCCGACATCCCACGTTCTGTTCCCGCCACACAGGTTCACACCGTGTTCGATGACCCCGCCATTAGTATCAGGATCTTCCATCAACTGCCCGGCTAAAGCAGTTAAAACCTCCACCTGACCGCATCCTTCGACCGGAAACGGTTTGTAATCTTCAGGATTCTTGTAGTTGTGAATCACGTTCTTAATAGCGGTTTCTACCCAGTCCCGGAAATCGCGGTGCTTAAAACCCGATGTGTCCGCCACAACTATATCTGCCGTTACCTGGTCCGTATTCTTCAGATGGAATATCTCACCTTTGACATCATCGCCAATGATGCCGCTCACACAGCTCAGAAGCACGAGTATGAGGTTTGGGTGATAATTTTGGTCTACTTCAAGTATCGTGTCCCGCAGGCGGTCGCCACCTCCAAATACCGTCTCATTATCAGTTAACGCGGTGGTGGGCAGTGCCGCAGTATCAAGCCATGACTTCTGAACAGGGATGCGGTGATTGTAGGCACACCCTATCGGTCCGTGGATGATCGGAACAGCGTCCGCAATCTCGGTTGCGGCACAAACTCCTCCTGACAGTTTACAGTGGATGGCAGATCTGTGCATCAGCCACATTCTACCTATCATAAGGTCCATGCCAGAGTCCCGTTCTGCATACATTTTTAGTTCTCCTTCTCATTTTATTCCAGTGGTGGATACACGAATACGCCGTGCTCCGTAACGTCGAAGTCTATGTGCTGGAACCTGTCCAGATACTCCTGATGCATTGCATACGGATCAAGCGCTATATCGGGATGTATCGTCTTTGCCAGGTATGCAACGTTGATGGGGTAACCCGGACCGGTTAAAGAGAACAGGGCGGATACTCTCTCCTCCTTTACTGCGGTGACACCTTCAAACCCGGGCAGTTCACAGATATTCTGTATATTTTGCTCGGCTTCTGTTGTATCGTCGGTCTCATAACCACTACTACTTCCCCATGTTATGGGGCATATGATGACCTCAGGATCCTGCATCAGCATCCATTCAATATCCACACTGGGATGTCCACCCCGTGGCTCTGGCAGGTTATCTCCTATATTTTCGCATGGAACATACTCAAGCAACTGACCTATTGTGCTTCCTATATGTACCTTGAAGTCTTTGTTGTCGGCACTCGGACCACCATACACTACTCGTGGTAAATCATCCCCGGAAATCGCATCCATTTGCTCCTTTATCGTTTCCATCGCACAATCGTGCCATTCGACATACTCCCGAGCCTCTTCTTTCTTATCGAAGATGTACCCACGTACCATCATCCGTTCCGGATTGGATTCCCTTGTCGGGGATACCAGATCAAGACAGAGAACCGTAACGCCTGGAAGTTTCTCCACATAATCTACCCTTCCTGGCGATGGCATCACCACAAGAAGGTCGGGGTTCAGGTCGAGTATTGCCTCAAAGTCCGGGTCCCATCCCCTCCCCATACCGATACCTGGCAACTCGCAGAGATCCGGGAACTCAACCGGTTTTTCTCTGATTTCTCCGGTAACGCCAACGATCATATCTGCTGCATCGAGTGCTCGCAATGCTTCCGCTTCACGATAAGCCCAGACATCAGCGATTACAATGCGATTTACAGGCTTCTGGATCGTGACTGCCAGTTTCTCTGATTTGTCCATGGGGTCGTTGCCCAGAACCGTGATCTCCTTTTCCTTTCCGAGAATGACAAGCTCAATCTGCGTCACATCCTGCATGTTGATCTTGCCGTCGTATTTGCCGTCAGCAAGCTCTGTTTCGTCCCGGTACTCGAGGATGATCAGTTCGGTGTAGGTTACATCCTGCATGTTTATCGTGTCGTCTTCGTTCGCATTCCCGAAGACGCCAAGCGTGAAGTCTGATGCTGCTGCAGGGAATGCGAGCAAGAGCATCATGGTTATTCCAAGCAATATACTTGTTTTCATATCTAGTACCTCCTGTTAATCGTATCAACTTTCCTGATCCTGATGGATTCTGTGGTTTCCAATCTTTGCGCCCTTGCGTCATCGCGTCTTTGCGTTCCTCTGATATAACGCAAGGTCGCAAAGTCGCAGAGACGCAAAGTTGAGAGAGATGCGCCCGTGTTTTTTG
>JAYEFS010000050.1:0-5454 GCA_034658695.1 Methanobacteriota archaeon
AGACAGGTGGATGCCAAAGTCGTATCCGTAGCCACCATAGCCGCTTATAAAGCCACCACCACTACTGCCACCACCACCCAGGTTCGTGTTTGCTGTGTTGCTTATAAGTGTGCAGTTACTTGAAGACGAGAGAACGATGCCGCAACCACCGCCGCAACCACCATCACCACCAATCATCCTCCTGCTGTAGCCACCATTGCCACCTCTGCCCATGTTCGTGTGTGCCGTGTTGTTCATGAGCGTGCAGTCATCTGAAGAAGAGAGAACGATGCCGTAGCCGTAGCCGTCACCACCATCAGTACCACAATCTGTCACACCGTGGTCACTGCCACCATTACCCCCGCTACCTATGTTCGCATTTGCTGTATTGTTTATAAGCGTACAGCTACTCGAAGAATGGAGCATGATGCCGTTGCCACAACCGTCGCCGCCGGGTTTGTCACCTGCCACATTGCCACGACTGCCCTGACCTGTGTTCGCGTTTGCGGCGTTGTTTATGAGCGTACAGTTGCTTGAAAAAGACAGGTGGATGCCGTAGCCATATCCAGCAGCGTCTTTGCTGCCTATATCGTTATTTGAGCTTGCGTTGTTGTTTATGAGCACACAGTTGCTCGAAAAATTCAGGTAGATTCCTTTGCCATTATTTGATACATTGTTACTAGAAATGTTGCAGCAATCCGCGCCGTATAGATAAAATCCAGCTTTATCAGTCCCGGTTACCGTAAACCCGGAGATGTTCACATAATCAGCGATTACTTCAAATGTAGAGTCATCCGGATTTGCAGCCTGAACGATTGTTAAAGTAGACCCATTCTCAGATAAAATAGTTAAACTTTTGTTCACGCCCACATTCTCGGTGTATGTGCCATCTCTTACGATTATTGTGTCACCGGCATTCGCATTGTCCACAGCTTGTTGAATTGTTGGATACGTAGCAGGCACCCAAATATCACCTACTGTAATGATTTTGTTCAGCTTGTTATTCCATTCTACCGTCTCATCAACCACGGGTTTGGCATATATCAGTATATCATGCATTCCAGCGACACTCGGAGCAGTCCATTGGAAACACACGTTCGTGTAACTTCCACTCTTAAGGAACGGTATAGTTGCATTACTCTGGCTTATTCCGTCCAATATAAAGTCAACAGTTATATTGGATTCGTTGCTTAATCCAAAATTCCATACTGTTGAGTTGATCATTATTGTCAAATTAACTTCTACAAAAACAGGTGCATCTATATTGGTCACTGCAATGTCATGTTGAATTAACCATCCACGCGCATTCACAAATGGGTACTGATCATACTCTTCACCAGGATGCGGTATGTCAGTATCTCCGATCCCATCACCTGCCATGTCATGCTTCTCGGTGCCACTGCCATCGTCATCACCAGTATAATCAGACCAGTAGTTTCCTTCAAGAAGAAACGGATGATACCAGTCATTGCTTGCAGGGTCACTATCGTAAGCATTGGGGCTATTATTTATAAGATTATTATGAAAAATTAGGAAACTATGGGATGAATACAAACTGATACCACGCCCATTGTTTGAGATTACCGTATTATTTAACAGTGTGGAATTCTTCGCACCCGAAAGATACATCCCATCTTTACCGCTATTTTTAACGATGTTGTTCGCAATCGTTACCAATCCACCACTCGAGATATCGCAGTAAATCCCATCGCTGCCACTACCAGTACTGTTTATAATGATGTTGTCATTTATGACCACACTCTTTCCTGATGCGAGCTTGATGTACAATCCATCACCCGTATTGTTTCTGATGATGTTTCTCTCTATTGTTGCATTTCCCGTGGCAGAAGATTTATAATCATCATCATATATCAGACCGCCTCCGGAGTTCTCAAGGACGCTGTCTCGAAGTGTGAGCATTTTTCCGCTCTTGAAGTGAATTGCGTCGTCTCCGCAGCCTCTGATTGTTGCGTTGTCGAGGGTGAAATCAGGCCCGGATGCATATATCCCGTAGCCACTGACTTCTTTGATTGAGAATGGGGGATTAACCACCATTTTTCCACAATAGTTGACCCACAATCCGTTGTTTCCTGCGTTTTCTATGGTCAAATCAGTAATGCTCAGATCTGTTGCCCCTTTTATGTAAACACCGTCATTTGTACAATTCCTGACCGTGTTGTTCCTCATCGTTATTGAATCAATGGGACTATTGTGATAATTGCATTTGACACCATATCCTGTGTTGTTTGTCACGACATTGTCGGTTATTATCACTTCATCCCTTTTCCCAGTGCTACCAGCGAGATATATGAACAATCCGCTTCCAGTGTTGTTTCTGATGATATTCCGCTCTATCGTTGCATTTCCTGTGGAAGAAGATTTATAATCTCCATTATATATCAATCCACCATCACAGTTCTCCAGAATGCTGTCTCGAAGCGTGAGCATTTTTCCTCTCTTGAAGTGAATTGCATCGTCTCCGCAGTCTCTAATCGTGACATTGCTAAGATTCAAGCCAGAGACATAAGCATAGACTCCATATCCCCCAGCATTTTTAATCGTGAACCCACTGATGCCAACATAAGCACCGCTTACACGAATACAATCTCCACTTCTTCCGCCACCATCAATAATTGTCGCCCCCCGATCTTTGCCTTCGAGCATCAAATCCTTGTCGATTTCCACGCTCTCAGAATAACTCCCGCTTCGCACGAAGATCGAATCGTCATCAGTCGCACCATCAACCGCCGACTGTATTGGCGTGGAACTTGCATTGAACATGTCGCCATCATGCCACCAGCCGCTTTCATTGACGTGGAGTTGAGAAGCGGTTGCTGTGCCGCAGAACGCAGTCCACAGTGCAAGTACAAGTATGATGCCGTTCAGTTTGTTCATGTTACTTCTCCTTTCCGATTTTGCAGATATTTATCCTTGTGCGGGCATAATTTCATCGATAGCATACTCAAATTTAACCAAGCTCTATGCGTCCAGCCACAGCCTTGCACAATCATCAGCGAATCGAGCGCTGTGATCTGCCCGTCGCCGTTCACGTCCGCGAGATCGTCATATCCGCCGCGGGCTGCGAGCTGGAGCGCGATCACCGCGTCCGCGGGGGTGATCTGTCCGTCGCGGTTGAGGTCGCCCAGCGCCCGCTCTTCTGCAGGGTACAGGAAGCTATCTGTCCAGAACGGGCGGGGCGGCAGAGCACCCGTCTCTACCCGCGTCTTCCACTCGCTATCACTGATTCTCGTATAGTTCTCCGCCTCAAACTCGTAATAGCTCATCACATAACCGATGCCAGCCAGAGCTGTTCCATTGGGCGCGCTATAGATGATGATAACTGGATTAAACCTGCCAACTCCCTCGTGCAACACCTTTCCGGTATTACTATTCGTGCAGACATCAGCAACGAGCGTGGGCTCCTCTTCCATTATGCCGTTATTCCATCCACTGAAAAACTCGAGCAACCAGAGACCAAAACCGTGAATATCGTCCTGTTCGCCACCGTAACCGTATTCATCGTCGCCGGCTGTCAGCGTCTCGTTGTTGGCGATCTTCCGGGCGTACGTTCCGAACGTATCAAGCTTTCCTGAAAGCGAACCCAAGCCACGATGGTGTTTCTCCGGGAGAACACCTTCGTTTGATAGCTCTGTCTCGATTTTTCTGCACAGTGATGACAGCCGGCTGTAAAACTCAGGGATCGGCTCGACATATCCGTAGCCTTCGGCAGCCGGGCACGGCACGTAGGTCTGTTTCGCATACAGGATGTAGTCGTGGCGGAGCTGCGTCCATGATGAGAGCGCAGTATTCAGTTTCTCGTCCTGCCATGCCGTATTCTGCATGAACAATGGATAGCTCTCGTTAAACTCGACAAGAAGGGGGTCTAATGTGTAGAACCAGTTGCAATAGACATTCTTCTTCCAATCCTCGACAGTGTAGTTCCCAAATTCCCGTTCAAGCATGTTCATCTGAGATTCAAGATCCGGATAAGTCTCTTTCTCTGACTCGAGCAGCTGGTCTGCCCTATCTGATCCGAGCATCGTAGCCATAACTTCGAGTCCCTTTGGAAGACGGTCACAATCAGAGATGTGTGGATACGTGTCCTGCTGGAAGACATAGCTGTCCGGCACATACCGCTCGCCCATAAACTGGACATATTTCGGTGGTATCTGACCCGGGTAATAGAGCGGGACCGGTATTATCTCTGATTCGGGATACTCGGGTTTTTTGAACTCTTCTCGCAGTTTTTCGATGTTACTTGTGTTTTCCAGCATGGATACCGTGAAATTTGAACCAAAAACATTATCTGTTGCGTTTTTGACCATGACCGGCGTTATGCTATCCGCAGTCCCAACAAGCAGCGTTGTGACATTGTAGACCTTCCCCCACAGCCGCAGGTCATCAGGCGACTCTCGCAGCATTTCTGATATCATGACTGCCTGCACAATCTCGATGTGAGAGTCTTCGGGATGCATACGGTCATCGATTCTGAGGATGCGCCTGCTCAGCCATTTCATGCACCTGAAATATCGTTCGAGAGCCGGATCACCCTCGTAATGACCTCGCGGCTTGTACTGCGTGTAATCGTCGCCCGGATAGAACTCGGTTGTGTTGTGATCCAGTATCTTCCGGACATACTCAGTGACATTCTCTTCCGCGTAACCAGGCACCGGGTATGAGTCATTCAGGAGTTTACATGCGACTGTCGCGAAGACCACGTTCCTTCTGGCAGCCTCTTTCACGTGCGCAAGGTCTGGGGAGGTGTTCTGGTACTCATCCATGCTTTTTTTCTGCGTGTTCTGCACCAAAAGCTCGGTAGAGTTGTAGAGATGCTCTTTTTCGATTTCTTTTAACATGTCGTCGTGCACAACATGGAAGATGTGGAGGAGGGCGTCGGTCGTTATGAAGACCGAGACATCGGACGTACCAAATAATCCCCAGTAGCAATCAGAGATATTTCCGTGCTCATGGTCTTTCAGCACCACAAAACCGTTCTCGAAGAGTTTCTCCTTTGCGCAATCGTCCAGTGGGTAGATCTCTTCTATCGCAGCCATATTTGCGGGGTGCGGCATCTCAGAACCGTTTGTCGAAGCTGCAGCGGCAGCCCCGCCCGTGATCATCGCCATGGCAAGTAAGATTGCCAGAGTCTTCAATCCAGGTTCATTATCCATCTTTAACGCCTCTTTACACATCGTTTTTTGGCACTCGTTCCGGTTTTAACAGGATTCCCCCGGGTCATAACTTGATTATTCCGGCTGCCCCCGGCAGGATCATCAGCACATCAAGCGATGTGACTCTACCATCACCACTCACATCCGCGTTCACACAACATTCGCCACTGGCTGCGCGCTGGAGCGCGATCATCGCGTCTGCGGTAGTGATCTTGCCGTCGCGGTTGAGGTCGCCCTTCTGCAGAATCGTCAGCCACCCATTCACATCTGCGAAGGGATAACGATCGACAGCGCCGCCATCCCC
>JAYEFS010000051.1:0-5418 GCA_034658695.1 Methanobacteriota archaeon
CACGGGCGCATCTCTCTCAACTTTGCGTCTCTGCGACTTTGCGACCTTGCGTTATATCAGAGGAACGCAAAGACGCGATGACGCAAGGGCGCAAAGATTGGAAACCACAGAATCCATCAGAATCAGCAAAATTGTATCCACTCCAAAAAGTAGGGTAAAGCTTAATGGCACTACCTTAAGGAGATGATACAATAGAATTGATAAAGTAAATGTGATTAGTACCCCATTATGTTAGCATAAGGATTCGTAAGTTATTATGAATCCGCAAATGAGGCATCAACCATGTTTGATTCCATCCACAAACGGATTTCCTGCCAGATAGATGCAATAAAGAGGCGTTTTGTACAAACTGCGGGACTACCATTCAACGAGATCTTGAGGAGCAGTCATTGACGTAGAGATTGGACATTACAAGGGCAAGGAAAGTTTCGGGTCAGGAAGTGCCAGTATAGCGAGGTCGCATGACCCTGTTTTATATACTCGAGTAGTTACAACACATCAATATTAAGGAGCACTGAGAAGATATGGACTGTATGGTGCAATCATCGATCGACAATCGACAATCAATGTGATACCATGAAGATCCTCATAGCAACCGGAAGACTTGCGCAGCAGACGGTCAGAGCGGCAGTGCAGGAAAAGGAAGGTGCCGATGTGCTCGTTCTCGATTGCGATGTTGCGGCGTTCATAACACCGGGTTTGCTGGGACAGTCCCTGCCCGATTGCAAACGATACGACCTGCTCCTTGTCCCGGGTCTCGTGTCAAGCGACTTCACCGATCTCGAAGATGAATGCAAGACACTGATCCGCCTCGGACCAAGGCATGCGTACGACCTGACATCGGTTCTTTCATGCGTGAACGAACTCGAACTCTCAAAAACAATCCCTGCATGCGAATTCTTGTCAGAAAAAATGCGTGAGGACGCTCTTTTGCGAATACGGGAGCACGAACGGAATTCTGTTGCGGCATTTGAGATCTGCGCAACAAAGATCGGCAGAGACTCGACTATGAAGGTGATGGCAGAGATTGCGGGTGCGACAGGTATGCCAGAGGAGCGACTGGCGGAAAAGATACGCGAATTCGAGGAGAAAGGCGCAGACATAATTGACATTGGCGCAACAATGGATGCAGGTGTTTCTGACGTTGCAAGATCGGTTGCGATCGCAAAATCTACAACAACACTCCCGGTGAGTATAGACACTCTGAATCCGGATCTCATCGTTGCCGGGATCGAGTCGGGAGCCGATCTCGTGCTGAGTCTGAATTCAGAGAACATCGATTCTGTTTCGGATGCGGTTCTTGCGCATGGAACCGCGGTTGTGATCATTCCGGATCAGGGAGATCATGATTCGCTGCACCGGAATATCGCGTATGCACAGAGCCTCGGAATTGAGAGGATCATCGCAGACCCGGTTCTCGATCCTGTCGGGCATGGAATCGTTGAATCGATCCGCAGGTACGGGGATTTCCGGAAAAGGGACGGGACAACTCCGCTCTTCTTCGGCGTCGGCAATGTGACCGAATTAATCGACGCCGATTCAGTGGGCGTGAATGCCCTTCTCACAGGGATTGCGTCCGAACTCGGCGCAGACATCCTCTTCACGCCGGAGCACAGCGACAAGGCACGCGGGAGCATCAGGGAGCTTGTGACAGCGTCGCAGATGATGGTGCTCGCATCCGAGCGGCAGAGTTCACCAAAGGACCTGGGAATCGATCTCCTCATCCTGAAGGAGAAGCGGTACCTTCCGGACGCAGAAGTTCCTGAAGAATCGGTCCTTGCGTCAGAGAAAGCGAAATGGGCACCGGACCCTGCGGGATGTCTCCGGATCGAGATATCAAGGGAGCACAAAACGATCATCGTGACTCACAGACTGGCAACGATCATCGGAACAGATGTCTGCAGGATTCTCACAACCGTGATCGATATGGGGCTGATCTCGCAGATGGAGCACGCAGGGTATCTTGGGCGGGAACTGACCAAAGCAAAGCTTGCTCTTGATCTCAAATGGAACTATGTGCAGGATGAGCCGATTTCACGCTGAGTGCGTTGGCTATGTCGTGGTGTCCGAGTGTCACGCCCCTGCCCCGGGCTGGTGCAACAGACGCAACATATCCCTGAGCTCCTGGATTTTGAGCTGCCCCGGCGCTGTCGCCGCCCCTACCGATGCATACGCAAGAGCTGACCCATAGATCGGCGCAACAAGTCGCGTATGCGCCCCGAATCCGCCCATCCCGATTATGCAGACTGATCTCGGTGCGCAGTCCAGCGTGAGTTCGAGCAGGCGCAGCGCATCCCGGTACGAATTGGGAGTTGTCGCGAGTTTTGCGATATCGGCGCCGGCTGCGAAACAGTCGGAGAGTATCTCTTGCATCGTTTCGGTGTCAGGGGTTTCTGAAAAATCATGGTATGAGACAATGACGCGTTTACCAAGATCTTTTGCGTGGTTAACGACCATATCGCGGTATTTCCTATCAGCCCGCAGTTCGATATCAACGGAATCAGCAATCTCCAGAACAGAAAGCAGTATCTTGATTCTATCCTCTTCTGATCCGGTAAATTGACCGCCCTCCGCACTCATGCGGTTGGTTGCGATTATGGGAAGTTCTGTAGTCTCTTTCAACTCTCTTACGAGCTGGCAGAGGGAATCTGCCGGATGATTTATAAGGTCGATTCTGATCTCGATTGCATCGGCGCCCTCGTGAGCCGCTTGAATTGCGCTCTCCCGTGGATTTTGCGCGATCGCTGCAATGATCTCAGTCATTATCAGCCACCATGCATTGCTCGATGAAATGCTGCACCTTCGCAGGGTCTCTTCTCTTCGCAGTCTCGACTCCGGATGCCGTGTCCACCGCGTACGGACGAACCGCCCTTATCGCATCAGAGACGTTATCCGGCGTAAGACCGCCCGCGAGGATGATTGGCACACTCGAACGCTCAACGATCTCTGCGCTGATTCTCCAGTCATGCACCTTCCCTGTGCCTCCACCCTCGCTTCTGGCGCTGGTGCTCGTATCAAGGAGTATCGCATCAGCGATTCCTTCCAGTTCCGCAATTCGGCTTACGATCTGATCCGTAACCTCTGGTGTTGCATCCACCGGAACCGCTATCGTTTTGATCAGCCTGACAGCATCCGCGATTACTGCGAGGTCGCAATCCAACAGATCGTTGTGCACCTGCACGCAGGTAGGCATGGTCTCTCGTATCAGCGCCATTGCCGAAGCAAGATCTTCAGGCATGATTACGAGAACTGCCTCCACAAAGACCGGCACCTGCTCTATCAGGTATTTTGCGGTCTTTGCATCAATCTTTCTCGGCGACTTTACCGGGACGTCTGTTATGAACCCGACCGCATCGCAACCACATGAGATGGCGTGGGCGAGATCTGCTATATTTGTGTTTCCACAGATTTTAATTCTGGTTCGTGACATGATATTTGTCCATTATTTTGTGGTGTGTGTTCAGGCTGAGGTGGAAAAACCACGAGATCGACACACGATTACACGAGATTGGCACAGACATCTTGTGGAGATGGCTACGCCGCTTTTTCGCAGACTGTGTAATCTTGTGGTTGGCTAAACACGTACATTTTATGATTTATGATTTATGATTTTATGGGGTGCAGCCGAATTTTATGGTATGCATCCACAACACCGACCTCTGTGAAATCCGTAAATTCGCACCACTCGTGCTAAAAACACGAATTAGCGCGTTTGAACGGATCACACAAATCTGATCATCCATAAGTGTACTCACAATCTTTTTCAATCCCTCCTGCCCGGATGAACTTAAAAAGTTTTCGCGACATCACCGAAACCTTTATATACTCACCCATCGTAGTATATATTACTTTCGGTTGAGGTGTATACTTGCGTCGGCTCGGAACTGTTCAACATCGTTTTGGTAATCTGCTGATCGTAAGAGCTGGTGATCGGTTGCCAGCTATTGGATCGGCTGTAGTGACCAACACGATGAAACGGATTGGGACGGTGCGTGAGATCTTCGGACCGGTTGTCCGCCCCTACATCTCTGTTAAACTGTATAAAAATAAAAACCATATCGATTCCGAATTGAATGAACTTGAGAACAAGAAGTTATATACATTATGAGGGATGGGAATGACAGAAGTCGAACGAGTAATTGAACGTCCGGAACGGATAAAGGAGCGAATCAAGCAGCGCAGGGAACGTGAGCGCGAACAGGAGCGCGAGGTCGTCGAATGTCCGGAATGCCACAGCCGCACCCTTGAGCGGGATTATGAGCGTGCCGAACTGGTATGTGGATCATGTGGGCTGGTAATCGAGACAAACATCATCGATCAGGGACCTGAATGGCGAGCGTTTGACAGCGATCAGCGGTTGAGGCGAGCCAGGGTCGGCTCTCCGATGACCTACACGATCCATGACAAGGGACTCTCCACCATGATCGACTGGAGGAATCGGGACTCTTACGGGCGAACGATCTCCACCAAGAACCGTGCTCAGCTGTATCGGCTCAGGAAATGGCAGCGCAGGATTCGCGTCAGCAATGCGACCGAGAGAAATCTCGCGTTTGCGCTTTCCGAACTTGACAGGATGGCATCAGCGCTCGGACTCCACCAGAACGTGAGGGAGAGCGCCGCTATAATCTACCGCAGGGCGGTTGAGCAGAACCTGATTCGTGGACGGAGCATCGAAGGTGTGGCTGCTTCTGCGCTGTATGCGTCATGCCGCCAGTGTTCTGTGCCAAGAACGCTTGATGAGATCGGAGAGGTTTCGAGGGTGAGCCGAAAGGAGATTGGGCGCACATACCGATTCGTGGCACGAGAACTTTCGCTGAAGCTCCATCCGACGTCGCCGATCGACTACATCCCACGATTCTGCTCGGGTCTCGAGCTGGATGGGGAAGTGCAGGCGAAGAGCATCTCAATACTTAGGGCTGCGAGCGAGAGGGAGTTAACCAGTGGGCGCGGACCCACCGGAGTTGCGGCTGCTGCGATCTACATTGCATCGATTCAGTGCGATCAGCGCAGAACCCAGCGAGAGGTGGCAGAGGTTGCCGGTGTCACCGAGGTCACGATCCGCAACCGGTACAAGGAACTCGCAGAGGAACTGGATATCGAGATCATACTGTAACGGGAATGCAACCGCAGAGTGCGTGGAGGGTGGTACATCTCTGCGAACCTCCGCGCACTCTGCGGTTATTCTTTTTGCCAGAAAGTGTAGAATCGTAATCGGGTGACCAATCAACATACTTGAGTAGTTGCGAAACCACAAGATTACACAGTCTGCGAAACAGCGACGCAGCCATCTTCACGAGATTTCTGTGTTGATCTTGTGTAATCTCGTCTGTTGACAAGAAGTTGTATCACAGATTGCCTAACCAGCTGCCCCCTCCATTCGGGGTAATCCTACTGCGGAATGTATGGATGGCAACGCCC
>JAYEFS010000052.1:0-5407 GCA_034658695.1 Methanobacteriota archaeon
AACGCGCCGTATTCAGCGCGCCACTTATCTATTGTCCATTGAGGACGGGGTGACAAAAAGGAACAAAAATGGCAAGGTTTTGGGATGTGGAACTCACCCGAATATGGAGAGTTTTCATCACCCCAGGACTGGGGTTATATGCATCACCGGCATACATTGCGGTTTTTGGGAACTGTCTAAAAATCAAGTGATTTAGGGTCTTTGTGTACCATCGCGTTGCAGTGACTAAAACCCCGGAGACTTTTGATATTTTTGAAATAAGGTTTCGGAAAACCACAGAGGACACATAGTGACACAGAGGGGGCGAAAGATAAAAATAACAACTCTCTGTGATCCTCTGTGCTATCTGTGGTTTAATCTTCCTTAACATAACCGGATCCTCCGGAAGAGTGAAAAAGTGCTTGCACTCGCGAATTACCAGAGCGCCGTGATTTATCACCGCGGAGGGCTGCTGAGTAATGCAAGAGTTTCGAGACCGTTTTCAACCCTTTACGTGGCTCTGCGCACTCCGCGGTAGAATCTAATGGCATGACAATGTTACTGGAAATAGGCACTGTCTGGGAATCCAGTGATTTCCGTAATGGTCAGTTGGATGTACAACAACGCAAAAGACGTGAAGACTATGATTGACAACACTCTTTGCGCCTTTGCGTTAAGTTGGAAAACAATAACGAGAAAGGCGCAAAGACGCGATGACGCAAAGAACAAAAGTCTCCGGGTGCATTTCACCGGGATTTTCGATTGTGCCCTGGAAGTATATGTTTAGCTGGGGAAAAACCACGGAATTTCACGAGATTAACACAGAAATCTTGCGGGAATTTGTGTACTCTTGTGGTTAGCTAAACACGTACAAATGAAAAAGGTGTACCCCGCATGGGGGCACTGCTGTTTCTGATGATCTTTGATCATGGCGTAACCGAACCTGCTGATGCCTGCAGAATCGTCAACGCATCCAGTGAATCCACCGTGCCATCGTTGTTCACGTCCGCATATTCGTTGTGATCGCCGCTGACAATGCTATCGAGTGCGATACTCGCATCCGCAGGTGTCAGTTCGCGGTCATAGTTCAAGTCGCCAGTCATTGATGGTGCTGCCGGGGGTTCTGTTCCTGGTGATGCTGCTAAGTTGCACCAGAGAGACGTTCCGCAATCACCCTTCACCGCACATACAGTGGTGGGGATGTATGTATCACCGATAGATATCCCGGCGCTCAATAGCAGATCTTCCAGGTTGTCAGAATCAAAGTCCTGATTGGACTGATAGTGGCAGGGATTATGATAATCGGTCTCTATCCACACATCTTTACCTGTAGCGCTCTTGTTCCAGAACTCCTCGCCGCCATATCCTCGTACGGCACGCACGCTGGCAGTGTATTCATCTGCGACCGAGTCATAGCTCTGTGAATGCACGATCGCGTCATCATTGCCGTCACCATCAAGATCTGGATACGTATAAGCCCACATCACCACATCTGTGCCTGTTATGCTCTGGTTCCAGAGTAAATCTCCACTGTATCCTTGCATGGCATGTACGCCAGCGGTTTTCTCGCCGGTGACTGAATTGTAACTCCACAAATCCACGATTGCATCATCCGTACCATCAGAATCGAGATCGTGATCTGATTCAACCCACATAATGCATGCACCATATTCGCCATCGCCTGTAACACTCTTGGTCCAGAACTCTGTTCCATTGTAGCCTCGAATGGCGTTAGCGCTGGCAGTGTATTCATCCGTGGCTGAATCATAACTATCCGATTCTATGATCACGTCACAACCACCATCAGAATCGAGATCACCGCACTGGTGAACCCACATATCTGCGCCATCTCCACCATCGCCTGTAATGCTCTTGGTCCAGAGTAGATCTCCGTCATATCCTCGAATGGCATGCACGCTTGCGGTCTTCTCATCCGTGGCTGAATCGTAACTCCGGAAATTCACGAGCACATCATCCAGGTTATCGGAATCGAGATCGCCATACTGGTACGCCCATATATATGCGCCATCTCCTCCGTCACCTGTAACGCTCTGGTTCCAGAACTCCGCGCCATCGTATCCTCGAATGGCGTTAACGTTGACCGTATATTTATCCGTGGCTGAATCGTAACTCCGGAAATTCACGATCGCATCACTCGTGTTGTCTGAATCGAGATTGCCGCGCAGTTCAACCCACATACCCGCACTATCCCAACCACTGCCGGTGGTACTCTGGCGCCATAACTCCTCTCCGTCGTAACCTCGCCTTGCAGATATGCTGACGGTCGTCGTATCCGTGGCTGAATCATAACTCTGCAAATCCACGATTACATCACCTCTGTTGTCGCAATCGAGATCGTCGCACGGGTACGCCCATATCGACACATCTGTGCCTGTAATGCTCCGGTTCCACAACTCCGCTCCGTCGTAGCCCTGCATGATGTGTGCACTTGTGCTTTTTTTGCCAGTGGCTGAATCATAACTCTGCGAATTCACGATGATAGCACCGCCAGTATCGTAATCGAGATCGCCGCACGAGAATGCTTCCATGTATGCACTATACAAACCATTGCCTGTGGCACTCCGACTCCAGAACTCCTCTCCGTCGTAGCCTCGTTTGGCATACATGCTGGCAGTGAATTCATCAGCGTCCGTGTCGTAACGTTCCGATATCACGACCACGTCGTCTCTGCCATCATAATTGAGATCGCAACACGGGTATGCCCACATACTTGTACTATACGTGCCGTTGCTGGTGTCGCTCTGACTCCATAGCAGGTATCCGTCGTAGCCTCGCCTGATATGCACGCTTGCGGTGCATTCACCTGCGACCGAGTCGTAACTCCGCGAATTCACGATCACATCGTCCATACCATCATAATCGAGATCGCCGGCAAGACGCACCGGAAGACTGTCAAGCTCCCGTGTTTCATAAACGATGTGCTGGCTCCACAGTTCGGTACCATTGCACCCATTCACTGCCGATACGTACTCAAACGTATACATGCAAGTGATTGAGTTATACGTCCCATTGAATAACACTACATCATCCACACCATCATAATTGAGATCTCCTGCCGTGATGCCATGCGTAAACGAGCACTCGGGCGAGGTTGCATCCAACGCCACCACGAGCGGCACATAGCCATCATCAACCGCCTGATAAGCCATACCCACATTCGAATCGGTTCGGCTCGATCCCCAATCTTCAGAGGTGCCCATTCCGGTTATCGACGCTGGCGTGTTTGGCGCGTTGCCCGGGTCCGCCATACAGTTGGGCATCATTCCGATCAGCGTTGTAGCAATGACCAACGCCGCAATAGCACTTCGTAATTTGTTCGTATTCACGTTGTTTTGCCTCCTTTTGATTGCCAATGATTATGCTGACAGTGTTGTACCCCAATATAAAGAGTTTGCGATTGACAGATGTGGCAGGTTATGTGATGTCAGATCAACATTCCAATTTCTCGGAATATTCCAACCCCGCACAACCAAATTCCATAACAAAATCGATAAGTCAGGTTTTGCAGCACCCAGATTTGTGTAATCCATGATAAACTACTGTATTCAGGATTTGACGCTTTATTCACCGGTTCAAGCGGTAAACACGCGTATAAAAGCATGCAGCCGTCCGGAATGGCTACAATTTCCTCCAGATGTACACAAACCGCTGCAGTGCTGTGGCATTGCTTGCTATTGCTATTAACACCAGAGACCACCCCGGAAATGTAAATCCGTAGATTTTGTATGGATATATTGAGTACAACACACTCGCAAGCATTATGACCACCAGCCGATCAGCTCTGCCCAGTATTCCACCGTAATGCCTGCCTATACCGACCGCCTGAGCCTGCGTCCCGAGATAACTGGTCAGAAGCGTGCCAACAACCGCCGCAACCCCTATTCGCCAGTCCACGTAGCCCCCGAAGAATATCCCGCAGATGATGAAGACATCGGCGTATCTGTCGATGACATGATCCAGAAAATCGCCGCGCATACATGTTGTGTCGAGACATCTCGCAACCTCCCCGTCCATGGCATCCGCAAACCCGTTCAAGAGCACCATCGTGCCAGCAGCGAGCGTAAGCGCTGCATCGCCGTCCGATAGCGCATACAACAGTCCGGCGCATGCGGCAAAGATCAGTGAGAGTATCGAGAGCGCGTCGGGAGTCGCACCAGTACGGGACAGGAGTCTGGCAAGCGGCTTCAAGATGCTTGTTGCGTGCGGGCGCAGACTATCAAGTGACATCGAAATCTCGATACTACAGAATCTTGATGCTCGGATCTTTCAGCTGGTTCAGCATGGCGAGATTGAGCAGCATCGGCGTGAGCGACTCGATCGTCCTTGCTGCTGCGAGCGGACCCGCATCCAGCGGGCGCAGGCAGTCGACTTCGTTTGTGAGGTCGATTACGAGATCCTTTGACTGGCGATGGTCGCCGCAGACCAGTACATCGCACCGGAACGCCGGATCCATGCTGCACAGCCTCTTTGATGCGATGGTGTGGTATGCCGCAACCACATGCAGGTCATCAGGGAGCATCTCCTGAATCGCCTCTGCCGCACTTCCCTGCGCCGGAGGCGTGTACTCGAAATATTCCTTTTTAGACATTGGAACGACCGGAGAGACGATGATCTGGCGGTCGAGCACCGGACGCACGGTCTCAATCACCCCTGAAACATGCTCGTGGGGTACGGTGAGTATAATCACATCGGAACCCTCGGCTGCCGTTCTGTTATCAAACCCCAGAATCTCACCTCTGAGTTCTTGATTGGCAAGTGTATCGTTGTAACGATCGGATGCCTCCTCTGCTTTCTCGCTCTTGCGCGAACCGATGCGGATCTGATGCCGCTCCGCCCAGTTCAGTGCAAACCCCTCACCGATGTCGCCGGTGCCACCAAGAATTGCTATTCGCATAAATTTAGATCGGGTACGCAGCACATTAAGTTTTGGTGTGCGGTACGTGTTTGGTTGACCACGATATTACACAGATTTCCACAAGATTTCTGTGTTAATCTCGTGTTAATCTCGTGTAAATCTCGTGGTTTTTTGTAATGGTCAGTGTGATGCACAACAGCATGCAAAACGTGAAGGCAGAAGTTAACAACGCCCTGTGTGTCTTCGCGTTGAATTGGGGGACAAAAACGCAAAGACGCGATGGTGCAGAGTCGCAAAGAATGAAAAGCCCCTTCGTTTGACATCTCTTAAAAAACCACATAATCTACCGGAATCGGGCTTTTCCACTTCGCTAAACGCATGCGAAAACTTTACACACCATGCATCAAACATTAATACATCGACACATGAGACTCATAATTGGAATAACGGGTGCCTCCGGCGTGCAATATGGCATACGTCTTGCGGAGGTCATGCAGGACAAAGCAGAGGCGTATCTGATCGTAACCGAGACTGCGCGTCAGATAATTGAGA
>JAYEFS010000053.1:0-5402 GCA_034658695.1 Methanobacteriota archaeon
CCATCAGCGACTTTCGCGCGTTCACCACAAGTTGCTCCATCTCCGGATCCGTCTTTCTGTGAACATCCTTCGGTGCCCGGGATTTATCACTAAACCACTCCTTTTTACTGTTTTTATCGGAATTGTCATATCTCCCAATCCACTTTCGCAGCCACACCCTTGATCTGCCGACGCTTTCACAAATTCTGGAGGGGCGTTCACCCATCTGATATCGATTGACCGCACATGATTGCGTTTCTGTTCCTCTTCCGTGTACGGTTCGTTTGATTTCACCATGACACATCATCGGATGCATCACGGCTTCTCGACGCTCAAATCTCCAAAATTGTAAACGATGTGTTGAGCCTATGGAGCACTTAAGAAAGTGTAAGTGATGTGTTGAGCCATACCACTTAAAGTACCTCAAGGACGATCATGATATTAGCTGGGTGGAAAATGCAGAAATCCGCAAATCCGATGACGACAAGACCATCCGCATCTTTAAGGATGAAAACTCAGCCGAAATAATGATCAACGAGAAAGAGGAAAAAGTAACCGTCAAAATCAGCGACAATAGAACCCACGGCATAAATCGTAAAAAGGAGAACGGCAAACTAAACACATACCGATCCGAAATTCCAATTACTGACTTTCCTGAGGACGCTGCAAAACGGATTATTGACAAGCTACTGATGGATGAAGAGGAGTTTATAGATCTACGTAAAAGAATAGATGAAAAACACAAAAAATTCTACCAAAAGTATGGGGATAAATTACTCAACGAGGTAGACAACGAAAGCAAACATCTCGTAGCGAATATAATCAAGTTATCCGGTGAACTTGAGAAAGACTCTGCGGATCTTTTAGATGAATTGCAGAAAGCCAAATTGGATTGTACGGATCATCATGATATGATACTGTCTGAAAATCAAGTGATTTGCCACCGCTGAGAACGCGAATGGCGCAGAGTTTTGAGAACGTTTCCAACCCCCTACGCACTCTGCGGTGGGATATAATTGCAGCATGACGAGTTCACTGGAAAAATCGGCAATGTCACGCGCAAATTATCCTGTCAATCACGCGCCGCGCCCATGTCCACGGCAGCACTCTCCCACCTACCCTTCTGCAATGATGTTTTTAGCCATATCCACATCATTTGGGACTAAGTCTACTGGAACCCGGTCTTTTCCGACAGTCTTTATAACCATATACCTCGCACATGTGGATGGGTTCCTAGCACAGTATTTTTTCCTCATCATATTTGCAATTGCAGGCCTATCTGCCATTCCTTCATTGTAGAATGCGCAGATTGTCGTGTATTCACATTGTACCATATCTGTTACCTCTCATCTTTCAATTCTACCCGAGTGAATGGCGCAATACTACACCGCTTCAATTCTCGAGGCATCTAACTTCATTACAGTACGGTTTATTGCCATACCAGAGATAAAGATATTGGTTACTTTAGAGTTGCCGCAGATTTGGGTCTCGTGTCCAATGATGTGGTTTTCAAGCGGAAAGTACCGGATGCAACCGGGAGACCGATCAATATCTCCGAGTAGTTACTCAAGATTCTATATTATCTCACAGAGATGGGGTCTGTCACGCCACCAGGTGTTGTGCACGCCCGATTAGCCCGAGTATATTGGAGGTTATATAAGACGAGTTCTGATTTAATATACACGGGATGTGGTAATTAAGAAGAATTCATAGAGTTGGAGAAAGCACGATTAAATTTATCGTATGTGTTTAGCTACCAGATTCGCTATCAAGAGCCATAATAGACCAAAATCGACATGAAACAAGAGTTCTCAGGGTATTCCGCTTGTTATCGTTTTTGAATCTGGAAATTGTAGCCATCATCAAAAATCGAAAAATATGCGAAATCACGCCGCCTACCGATGTCGATTTAGTGAGCTAAACACATACAATTTATCAAAGATTGTTTACCAGATGAATAAGCGGGAGATTTGGAAAAGAGATGAATACCGGGCAAATATAAATTCAGGAGAGAAAATATGGTCAAACACTATCAGCACACACAAATCGGATATTTGCTTATAATTGCGTTAGCCATCGTGCCGCTTTTCTTTGCGTATCGCATGACGGTCCATGGTTTCACTTGGATTGATTTTTCAGTCATAGTTCTTATGGGGGTCTTTCTGGTGTTATTCGCCACGCTAACTGTGATGATTGAGGAAGATGTTCTACGAATTCGATTTGGACCCGGAGTACTCCGAAAGAACTTTTCTTTGAAAGACGTTGAATCATGCCATGTCGTGAAGAATCCTTGGTACTACGGCTGGGGAATTCGACTAACTCCTTACGGCTGGCTCTATAATGTTTCCGGATCCTATGCCGTTGAAATTAAGATGAAAACGGGTAAGAAATATAGAATTGGCACCGATGTTCCGGATGACCTTGAGACGGCTATTCGACAATCGCTGGAGAGGGCGGTGGGGTGACGGCGTATAACCGCATGTTCGCGGTTCGCAACGCTTCACCAAACTGTCTGCGGCACAACGCATCGCAAAAACGTTATCAAACTCCGCACCACCCTACTCTTCCATATCATTCTCAGAGAGTCTGCCAACCCTCGCCACAGCAACCGCACGGTCGCCCGCATCGAGCCGCATGATCCGCACACCCTGCGTGTTTCGCCCCTGCATCCTGATATCGCGCACAGGAATCCGGATGATGTTTCCATTCTGGCTGGTAACAAGGAGTTCGTCGTCCCCATAGACAGTTTTAATCGCAATCCCAAGCCCGTTTCGCAGATTCGGGATGATTGTTATGATTCCTTTTCCTCCGCGCCTTGTGACCCTGTATTCATCGAATTCTGTCCGCTTCCCATATCCATTCTCAGTCAAGGTCAGAAGCGCAGCGCTCTCCTCTACAATCTCCATATCAACGACATAGTCGTCAGCCACAAGACTGATTCCGCGAACGCCACGTGCAGCCCTGCCCATGCTGCGAACATCCGGCGCATGAAACCGGATCGCCTTTGCGTGAGCGGTGCCGAGTATGATGTCATCGGAATCGTTGACCTGCCTCACCGAGACCAGTCCGTCGTCCTCATCCAGCTTGAGCGCAATGATCCCACCCTTTCGGGGACGGCTGAACTCTGATAGTGGCGTTCGCTTGATAATTCCGCGTTTTGTCGCCATTGCAAGGTAATGCTCGGAATCAAACTCTGCAACCTTTACAAAAGCCGTGACGCTCTCGTTACCGGACAGTTCCAGGAGATTCACGATCGCCTTTCCTTTCGACTGCCTACTGCCCTCCGGAATCCGGTAGACCTTGAGCCAGTGAATCCGCCCCTTATTTGTGAAAAATAGGATATAATTGTGAGTATTTGCGATGAAGATGTCCTCAACGACATCCTCTTCCTTTGTCCCCATACCAATGACGCCCCTGCCCCCCCTACCTTGCTGCCGATACGTGTCGAGGGGCACGCGCTTGATGTAGCCGGTATTTGAGATCGTGAGGATCACATCCTCAGACGGGATCAAGTCCTCATCCTCAAACTCTTCGTGTGCCGCCAGGATCTCGGTTCTCCTCGGGTCCGCGTACTTATCCTTAATCGCAAGAAGTTCCTCTTTTATCAGGTCAAGGACCTTCTGCGGATTTGCAAGAACTTCACGCAGGAATGCGATCGTCTCTTCGAGCGCCGCATATTCAGCCTCGAGTTTCTCGCGCTCAATTCCTGTTAAGCGGCGAAGCTGCATCTCAAGAATCGCCTTCGCTTGCACCTCCGAGAGCCCGAAGTTCAAGATCAATCCCTCTCGTGCCGCCTCCGCCGTCTTCGATGATCTGATCAGCTTGATCACAGAATCGATGTTATCAAGCGCAATCTTCAGCCCGTCGAGGATGTGCAGCCGGTCTTCCGCCTTCTTGAGATCATACCTGCTTCGCCTAACGATTATCTCCTTTCTGTGATCGATGTAGCACTGTATGAGCCCTTTTAACGGGAGAACTTTCGGCTCGCCGTTCACCAGCACGAGGTTGATGATTCCAAAGGTGCTCTTCAGTTGCGTGTGTTTGTGCAACTGGTTCAGGATGACCTGCGAGTTTGCGCCCTTCTTGATATCGATTACGACCCTGATCCCGTCCTTGTCTGACTCGTCCCTCAAGTCGGAGATTCCCTCAATCTTCTTATCCTTCACAAGATCCGCGATGCTCTCAACAAGTTTCGCCTTATTCACCCGGTACGGAAGCTCGGTTACGATGATTCGCTCCCTGTCCTTCGCAGTTTCGATCTCAGTTCTTGCGACCATCCCCACAATGCCGCGCCCGGTCGTGTACGCAGCCCGGATCCCGGAAAGCCCGGTGATCGCAGCCGCCGTCGGGAAATCGGGCGCCTTGATCAGCGCCATCAGTTCATCGACGGTCGCATCAGGGTTGTCGATTACATGGATGATCCCGTCCACAGTCTCGCCGAGGTTGTGCGGCGGCATGTTGGTCGCCATGCCGACAGCAATTCCAGTGGAGCCGTTAATCAGGAGATTCGGGAGGAGCGCAGGGAGAACAGAGGGTTCTTTTAAGGAATCGTCGTAGTTCGGGACGAAATCAACAGTCTCCTTGTTTATGTCTACAAGGATCTCTTCTGCGATCTTCGCCATCCGAGCCTCAGTATATCTCATCGCTGCCGCGGAATCGCCATCAATAGATCCAAAATTTCCTTGCCCATCGATAAGTGGATATCGGAGCGAAAACTCCTGCACCATCCGCACAATCGTTTCATAGATCGCTGCGTCGCCATGCGGGTGGTACCTGCCCATCACGTCACCGACGATGCGTGCCGATTTGCGGTGCGGCTTCGTTGAGACGACCCCGCCCTCAAGCATCGCATACAGGATGCGGCGGTGCACCGGCTTCAAGCCATCGCGAACATCAGGGAGCGCACGCCCGACAATCACGCTCATCGCATAATCGAGATACGAGGACTTCAGTTCCTCAGTGATTGCGACCTGACGGACTCTGGCGGCTGGCTCGGCTGGTGCCGGGGGTTCGGGTTGGAGGGAGGTTTGGAGGTCGGGCGATGTAGTCATTATTGTCTCTGTAATATGTTGTCCTGTTAAGACTTAAGGATTATCAAGACGCATATTTATAATCTTGGAATAATGGATATGTTCTTATGAACTGCGACTCTTTGATATTGATCGGTATGTGTTCTCGCTGAGCATTCGCAAACTTTATAGATAGGAGAATGAAAAAAATACACGAGGATGTTGGTCGATGATTATGAGGAGATTTTCATGAGAATAAAAAAAATAACAGTTGACCCACGTTCCGGGTTTTGCGGCGGATATCTGAGTGAGAACGCCACATCACCCGTACGATATATCCCGGTCGCATAGTTCAGGTATGATCGACCACATAGACCAGTATTCAGAGCACCATGACAACGCACAACCCACTCA
>JAYEFS010000054.1:0-5387 GCA_034658695.1 Methanobacteriota archaeon
ATTTAATTCCCCGATACGCTATATATCGGTGAATGGATTTAAACGCTCTGGTCGGTTAAGGGCAAAACATTAGCCAATTCCGCACGCAGCTCTCCGAGCGTGGCACACCGCTCAGCACACGCGTTATGCTGGTGGATGCTCTCCTCGTTGATCTGTTTGAGTGAGATCAGGGAATCGTCAGGCAGGCGCGGGAACTCTTTCACAATCGAATGCGCCATCGCGCGGACACAGTCCTCCACAAATCTCGGAGTCCGGTGCGCGACATCAACCACCGCCGCCTCATCGGATCGTTTGAGCAGTTCGAATATCGTAGAACTCATTGAGGACTCGATGACAGCGATCAATTTCACGAGCGGCACATCGTACCGATCGTGAACCTCAATTGAGATTGTTCCCCGCCCGCGCTGGTTGTGGGTTGCCATGGGGACTCGGATCATGAACTGGGCGATTGTGGCATCGGGGACGCCGAGCTCGACCAGTTCCTTCCTTGCACGGTCCCGCATAATCTCCTGCGCACAAGGGCATGCAGTCATCCCGAGCACCTCCGCGCCAACGAGTTTTCGGACCCTGATGTCGCCATCATCCGACCTGATTGCGACCGCCTCTGCGAAGATGTCGACCACGCTCTGGCAGTTCATGTGTGTCACCGGGGTCTCCCGCTTGACCACGTATTCGCTCTTCATCTGCACCTCGGAGCGGGATGCATACTCGTGCTTGGTTAAGAGGCGGCGTGCGACAATACCGCACAATTCTTCTATTTCATATACTGGGGCCTTGACCGCCTCCTCCAGGACCTCATCAATGGTCTCGAAGTTTCTCGAAAGGTTTGCGCCCTTACGATCTGGCGGCAGGTCCACAAAAATGTTAAATCTTGCAATGAGTACGATCGGGCGCTTGCCCTTGCGTGCAATCTCGATCAGCTTCTTGACGTCGGTTACGCCAACACGCGTCAGGTTGATCGGGATTGAAGGCCGGGTTGCCTGAATATCCGGAAGTTCGACCACGGGTAGTTTCATGTCAGTCTTCTCCAGTACTGGTGATTCGGTTCTGTGCAGTATGCGTCAATATATAAATCTTGTGGAACAATGGGTGGTGCCAACCCAACACCGGCGCCAAGGAATCCCCAAAAATTGATATACCGGTCAGATTTTATTTCAGTAGATAGTATATGAAAGTCTGGTCAAAATCACAGATGGAACGAATTTTACGAATCGCACGAACTGACGATTTTACGAATGCATGGAACGCACATATACCTAAAAATTTAGAAATACGCGGTGTACGTTACTAAACCGGGCAAATTCGTTCAATTCATACGATTTATACAATTCGTGTTACATACCTCGCATTAGAACACCACCGGAGCCATAACATCTTCTGCGAGTAACCCATACATTGTGAGTTCCCCTATGTAGATCACACATCAGCACAAGCCCACGCGAATGCCAACTTTGCAGGCAGGGACTGCTCCTGTGTTCGGATTCGCGGGCATGCGCAGATGGACTTTTATATGAAGACGTACAATCAACTAAATGAGCGAATGAAGCAGGTGCGGTTTCTATGGCATACAATCTCGGCATACCGAAACTAGATGATTTGATCGGGGAGATAAGGGGCGGTACGAACATCATGATGATCGGTCCCCCTATGAGTGGGAAAGAGGATCTCATAAACATCATCGCATACCGTGGACTGGTCGATCGCGATGCTGCCGTAATCGTCTCGACGCGGGAGCCAGGAAACAACGTGCTCGAATGGTTCGAACGACGTAACCTGAACATCGCAATGGATAGGATCGGGATTGTGGACTGTGTTACGCGCACCCTCGGGTTTGCCGCACCCGATACCGAGAACATCAAGATGGCGTCAAGCCCGGTTGATCTCACAGGCATCGGTGTCAAGATCAGCCAGTTCTTTGAACACTTCTGGATGGAGATGCAGCTCAGGGAGACGAGACTGTGCATCAACTCGCTATCAACGATTCTGATGTACTCGAACCTGCAGACCGTGTTTCGGTTTCTGCACGTCTTCACAGGTCGTATCAAGGCAGCAAATGCACTTGGTGTCTACGTGATCGAGGAGGGGATGCACGATGCGCAGACGATTGTGACATTGAAGCAGTTGTTTGATGGCATGATCGAGATAAGGGAAGGGGATGATGGGTATCAAATACGGGTTGTCGGGCTCACGCTGAAGCCAACGCCGTGGTTTGATTATGAAGTCAATGGTGTAGATGTTATACTACGGGGTTAGTTAATATGATGGAGACAGGGATACCGAAGCTAGATGGCTATTTACACGGAGGTGTTCCGGAAGGGAGATCTCTCGTGTACTATACGTACCCCGGCGTAGCTGGCGATGTTTTCGGGATGCAGACGATATGCCACGCTACATCGAACGGTAGACTGGGAGTATATGTCGCATCCAGTACCGATCCACAGATGATCCGGGATCAGTTCAGCGAGTTCGGGTGGGCTACCGAGGACTATAATGGCAGGTTCATTGTGGTGGACGCGTTCTCAGGGCTGATCGGCGCGGATTCGCAGGAACGATACGTCGTGTCCGATCCGGAGGATATCAACAGCCTGACTCAGTGTATCAAGAAGGTGATGGAAGAGATGAGCGAACCGGGAATCATCGTCTTCGAATCACTCTCGACGATTATGGACCTGTGCGGGGAGTCCGAGACCCTTGATGCGCTTGAGGCGTGGAGCCAGTACGCACTGCTCTACGATCATGCGCTGGTTTACAATTTCACGGCATGGCCATATTCCGAAGAGACGCTGCTGCACGTGAAGGAGAATGTTTGCAATTCCGTCATCTCTGTTGGTGGGATTACTGGAAAAGTTGTTTTCGGGCAGTATTTTGGGGTGCTAAAGTCGGATTGGACGGACCTGGCACGGAAAAGCACGTTGTTCAAGGTTTTGAAGCCTGGCGGCATACGCGCATATATTCCGAAGATACTGGTCACGGGACCGTTTGATGCTGGCAAATCAACGTTCGTGCATGCACTCTCCAACAGGGCGGTCTCAGTGGATCGGCTTGGCACGACGATCGCGCTCGATCACGGACATGTGGACCGCAAAGGGTTTGCCGCAGATATATTCGGAACCCCCGGGCAGGAACGGTTCGATCCGATCGTGAAACTGCTCAGCGGGGAGGCGATGGGCATATTCCTCCTCCTCGACTCGACAAACACCGCTGATTTTGAGAGGGGCAAGCGCATGCTTGAGATCACGGAGTCTTTCGGTCTTCCGGTTGTGATCGTCGCAAACAAGCAGGACCTGGCAGAAGCGCTCACGCCGGAGGAGATTAGAAGAGAACTGGATATGCCAGTGAATGTACGGATCATGCCTGCGGTTGCAGCCACCGGGGAAGGTGTCTTCGAGGCATTCGAGACACTGGTTGACAGGGTAATGGAGGTGGACTGAGATGTCGACATCGGAAATGCTCGGAAAAGTGCTCGCCGGTCTCGGAAAGGTTGGAGAGATTGAGGCGAGTGCGATATCAACACGGGACGGACTCCTCATGAATGCGGATATGCACGCCGCTGGCGATCCGGAGACTTTTGTTGCAATGTCGGCAACGATGCTCGGCGCAGCAGAGACCGCAACATCCGAACTGGGCAAGAGTGTGCCGAACCGGGTAATCGTGGAGACCGACGACGGGAAATTGATATGCATGGGCGCAGGACCAAAAGCGTTAGTGGTTGTGATGACCGCACCGGATGCCGGGCTTGGTCTGGTGCTCGTAGAGATGGCAAAAGCCGCAGAAAAGATCGAGAGACTGATATGAAACCTTTAGTCAACATCGGGAAGAACGGAGTTACTGATCAGGTCATTGATGAGATCAGAGAGCAGATGAATGGAAAAAGCGAAATCAAGATACGGATCCTCAAAAATGCACCCGATAGCGCGTCTGTTGTCGCAGAAGAAGTCGCATCGAGGACCGGATTTAAACTTGGGGATGTGCGCGGGCACACCGCAGTTCTTGCACGGTGATTGACATTCACTAACACGAAACGCAATCTACAGAAATCAGGTATGTGTCAACTGGGGTATCGGGGAGTCCGGCTTGTTGACACCGGACGTATAGTGATTTGGGGAGTCGGGGGATTTTGTGGAGACTTTTATTATCATCGGGAATGGGTTTAGACAACCACATAGAAAACAGAGAACACGGGAGAAACAGCAACTCTCTGTGCCCTCCGCGTCCTCTGTGGTTAATTTTCCTGATTCTAATGGATTCTGTGGTTTCCAACCTTTGCGCCCTTGCGCCCTCGCGTCTTTGCGTTCCTCTGATTTAACGCAAAGTCGCAGAGACGCAAAGAAGAAGGAGTGTCGCCCACGATTACTACAACGTGAGGGTGGGCTACTGCTATCGACCACAGAAAACGTTAGAACCAGATATTTTGAAGCTTTTGAGCATTTCCTCATCGAAGACGGATACATTGGTAGCAGAATTTTTAGTGAACTATTGTCCAAACTCTTAAAAAAAGATGAGGCTGATGGGGCTCTTGCATGGACTTTAACATGGTATTACGATAAGGCTCCAGCGGGTGTAAGGGATTTGCTGTTCGAACTCTCGAGAAAGGATGTGGCTACTTGGGCGGTTGCATGGGCCGTAGCAGCTAATTTTGACAGTCTCCCTAAAGATGTGAGAAATTTGCTTGACAGGCTACAAAATCCATTACAACAAGTTATTGAAAAGTTATCAATAAGTGAAGAGCGAATGGATAAAGAAGACGCATCACATTTAATTTCCAATGCATTGTCCAAGATTAACCCGGATTTTGCATTAAAAATCTTGAATAAACTATGTAAAAGTGGGGACGAAAGAGTGCAAACAGAAGCAGTAAAATTGTTGAGCGAAATCGCTGAAGGTGAAGACAAAAAAAATAAACCCATTTCAAACTCCCGAACCAACTCACAATCACCCAACATAGGAGAATAACCCACACATGTCCCTGCTACCACAAACCGACCTCGAAACCATAACAAAGCGACTGAACCGACCGCCAAACCCGGTTGAGGAAGGCTGCTTCCTGAACCTCTGGAGCGAGCATTGCTCGTATCGATCGAGCGCGAAGCATCTCCGCACATTCCCAACAGAGAGCGACCGCGTCATAATCGGTCCCGGCGATGACGCGGCAATTGTGCGCCTGAAGGACGACCTCGTCCTCGCAATCGGGATGGAAAGCCATAACCACCCGTCCTACGTGGACCCCTACAACGGCGCGGCAACCGGCGTCGGCGGAATTGTCCGTGACATCCTTTCGATGGGTGCACGCCCGATCGCGCTGATGGATCTGCTGTACTTCGGGATGCCTGACCAGCCAAAGAACCTCTACCTCTTCGAGCACGTTGTTGAGGGTATTGCCGGCTACG
>JAYEFS010000055.1:0-5368 GCA_034658695.1 Methanobacteriota archaeon
ACTTATTCCACGTTGTATGGGTAAGGTTTCAGCTTCATATTGTGCCGCAGCACCCCGATTTTTAAGATTCTGAATATCTCCGCCAACTCAGTCTTCAGGTAGCCATACTTTTCTTATATGGCTTGCACCACGGGATATTTAATATCATCTTTGCGGGATTGTGTGTATGTAAATATTGCAGTTTACTGCTTATAAATGCTTCTTTTCTCATAAAAACCTTACACATACACAGGCAAGAAAATGCAGGTTTTGGTTAGGCGATTATGAGGTCGCCCGATAGTGGTTTTGAAGGGACGAGGTGATTTCATGATTGCAGGAAAATGCGGGCAGATGGGGCAGAAATGGGGCGCAGGCGGTCGATTATTGGATTAAAATATAATCCCCAAAGTTGAGATATAAAACCACGAGATTACACAAGATTGACACAGAAATCTTGTGAAAATCTGTGCAATCTTGTGGTTCCTACCACAAGTTACCCGCGCATGTTCCGAAATTTCATGACATTAACACAGATTGGGGTTTTTTAGATATATCTTTCAGAAAGACTGAAGATACACTTTACCATCTTTTTGAAGTGGATCCTGACTTTCGGTGAATTGAAATGGCCCGTCCTTTTATCGTCACACAACACATGTAGAATTGCCAATGATAACAACGCGATTGAAGAATGGACGTTTGAAAAAGGTGGAACGTGTCATACCTGCGTGACACCTTTTGGGCTGCAATTTACGTTTCACCAAAAATCGAGGTGGATGTATGTTGTTACCCATATCTCCATGTCTTTTGTGCTGCTTGCATCATTCGTGATTCTAACCAAATTTCTATATACTACATACTGAAATAAACGGTGGCAGGTATATCAATTTATAGGAGTCCATAATAGCCCGAACATCGTCGGTCTGGTTCACAGCCCCCCATCTCGCCCTCGCGTAATCCGCGCAATTGCACATAGAACGATTAGCAGGTATACAAAAGTGAAACGGTATCCGGAAACAGCTTCGTTCCCTGTTTCGGCATCAGAACCTGTTGTCTGATACGAAGTCATCACGGTCTGCGTGGCAGTAGCAGTGGCAACAGCAGGCGAACCGGATGAATCTGACAAACCTTGCGAATTCGCCGGATTCACTGCAATCGTTACGTTCTCTGATGCGACTACCCCCTCATACTCGTGATTATCCACAAACTGCAGAAGAGCAGCCGGCAGTTCGATTGATCCCGCCGCACCCATCCTCATTTCGTAGCTGAACGTGTGGCTCTCGCCTGCTTCCAGAACCGTCTTCGCATCAGTCACACCATCGGTCAGAACAGCATCCGGCGGGAGGCTGTCTGCCACATCGATACTCGCTAGCATATTCCCTGTGTTCTTCGCCTCGAGTGTGACAGTCACAATTCCACCTTCGTCGATTGTCGCGGGGGTTGCACTCTTTGATAACTCAATCAACGGACCGTACACGACGATGTATGGGGAATCTGAGTGCACAGAGTATCTCATACCATCACAACTCCATTCTGCGAGCGCAGCCGGCATGCGATATCCCTCTTCGTTCGGCTGAAGCGGCTTCAACTGGTACGTGAAACTCCTGCACTCGCCACCTCTCAGACTGTCCAGTTCCCATTCAAGCGTTGAGTTCCCATGCAGTTCAAATTCAGGCGGCAATGTGTCGCTCACAGCAATTGAGTTGATCTGGCGTGTGCCCTCGTTTCGCAGCGATACCGTGACTGTGGCGATCTCATCCATGTATATGTTGTCATTTATCGATTTGGAGAATTTGAACATGCCGCAGACCGTAACAGGATACGATACCGAATAAGAATATCTCGTATCTTTTATATCGCTATACTCGATCCTAACTGTCAGGTTGAATGTGCGATCCTCAATTACCGAGGGCACATCAAATCGTAGCGTGATCGGATCGAACGCTTCGGTGTCTGTTTCGCAGTCTATGAGTTCTCCCCTCTCAATTGTGGATGAATGATGACGTAGCTTCCCCTGGACCACATCAAGAGCCTCTGCGTCAACGTAAATAGTAACATCGTCCGCTTCCGCATCCCCGATGTTCTGGATCGTGATATCCGCCTCTACCGTCGAGTACGGTTCGTATTCGTCATCGTCCAGCTCAAAATCCACATCGAATCCGGGCAAGCCCCTCGGTTCTATCCTGATCTCCGCCCACGGCTCCTCCGGAAGATCGGTCCAGTTCTGCTCAGCCATGTTGAGTTCGATAGCCGTTACCCGAACCTCATCCTCGTAAATGTAGTCCTCACCAGCCCTGAGCATCTGCTCAGAAACAACGGCGTCATCTTCGTACAGTTTTATCCCGACGAACGATTTCTGGTCGGATCTGGGGAAATTGTACGCCACAACCGTGTAGTTGCCGCACGAGATCCCCTCGCCGAGATGGAGTTCCTTTGTCTTGCTGCATCCCCATTCCAGATCGTCCTCGTCATAAGCGCATGCGACGGGGCACAACAGGAGAAGCACCAGAACACATTGGAGTATTTTTGTATTTTTCGTATTTTTCATGTATATCAAACTCTTCTGATCTGCATCATCGCAAAGACGATTGCAACAACTCCTACGAGCGAGTACAAGTGCTGGTACGGCTGCGAGTCGCCCGCGCCGCTGCCACTGCTGGTGTCGTCGCTTTCGGATGAGGTTGGACCTGTGTGTAATGCAGTCGTTGACGATTCTGATTCCGAAGTCGATGTCCCGGATCCGGCAGATGTGTCCGACGCAACCGATGTGGCTGGTGCAGAGCGTGATTTGGACGTGGAAGAATCTGATGCGAGAACAGATGTGGTGATGAGATCATCCTCTGTGTGTGAATCAACCCACATCGTTACTGACTCCGCGGTCTCTATGTATTGTCTGGCGATCTTCTCGTACTCAATATCTGTGTCCGGATCGATCCACCTTATCTCGAAGGTGTGCGATTCTTCCTCATCGAATTCGTACCCCTTTTCCTCATAATCGCAGGTATCGCCAGCCTCAATTGTCCCGCATTCCTTGTATGTATCGTCGATGTACAGAAAGACATCCACAGGGTCGTCATCATTGTTCTTCACGTAGACACGGGCGCTGATTCTGGTATCCTCATCGGCATGCTCCACTGTGTAGAGCACGACGACATCAGTATCACCTGAAACGCTGCGTTCTTCGATCTTTTCATGCTCTTCCTTGGTATCATGGTCGTACCACTTGATCTTGAAGGTGTGCGGTCCTTCCACTAACTTGTAAGTGCTGTATTCTTTAGTAGAACCAGCTGAAACGTCTTTATCATCGATGTAATTTCCATCGATGTACAGAAAGACCGTTAATTTATCGTCATCCAGATTCTTTACAAAGACGGTCGTATCAGTATCCTTCAGTGCCTGGGGCGCTTCACTGTTGATTGTTACAGTGGCGTCGATCCAGTTGATGGGGAGTCTGTCAGTTTCTGTGTTGACGAAATGCTCTTCTTGATATTTATCTACGTCCAATACGCTGCTGTCGCCATCTTCCCCGATCACAGCGAAAGTTATTGTTGCCAGAGTTCCGGAGCCGCTAACACCCTTCGTGCCCACAAGATTGAAGAGAACTCTAATTGTGTTATGTTCCTTGAAACACCACATCTCCACTGGTATCTCAGTTCCACTGATCTTTCCAGACTCAACAGCGGTCACGTTTACCACACTAGAATTGAACGACAACTCAAACCCTCCTGACTCAAGATCTACGACATCAGTGATATCGATGTCGGCGTCGAACGTGTCGGTTGAAACGAATTCGGGAGCATTGACAGTGACATCGAAACTTTCTATGTTGACTGTGTCATCGGTCCATTTTACAGACAATGGAGTTTCATCTTTGTACAGAGACCCATCCGATATTTTCAGCGGGCTGGTATCACCCGTATCTCCCACTAAATCAAAATGTATCTTTACAAATTCTCCGTAAGTTCGAGTATCCGTATCATCAGGTATTATAAATTCTACATGAATCTTCTTATTATCCGAACCCTCAACAAACTCCCATTCTATCGATACCACTTTGTTTTTAATCTTCATGCCAGTGACGCTTTTTGGGTCATCAACAACTTTCACAACATCTGTATCGAAAGAGAGATCAAACTCACCTTCCAGATCCTTTATGCCACCCTCATCCTCAAAATACTCCATCTTTATGATCGCATCGAACGCGGTGATCGTCCAATCCGGGACACAGACGCGGACTTCCGGGTCATTATCCGTCGCTGATGCCTGTGCTGCAAAGATCAGCGCGATGATCGATATAGCGGCGACCATTCCGAGCCGTTTCAGGTTTCTCTTTTCTATGTACATGATAGCCTCATTTGAAAAATGTTGATTGTATGGGTGGGAGCCAGTATCCCAACAAATACATGGACGGTACGAATTCCGAACCAGAGCTATCGCCAGCATCATCAAGATTTTCCACGTATGCCCGGGCGCTGATTCCACCATCGCCCCCACCATGCTCCTCCGTGTATAGAGTTACAGCCGCATCGCGTTCTATGAGACATTCTCTCGTCGTCTGATGCTCTTCTCCGGTATCGGGATCGTACCATTCTATTCTGAACGTGTGGTTCCCTTCAGTCAGTTTGTAACCATCGGATTCGCAGAATTCTCTTGCATAATATGGTGCGACCATATCTTCAAAGTAAACGTCTGATTCGCCGAATTCTCTTGTGTAACCGGGTGTGACCCTATCCACAAAGTCTTTGAAGAACTCATCGATGTATAGGTAGACGTCCAGATCACCGTCGTCAAGGTTCATCACGTACACATGGGTGCCGATTGTATCATGCTTCTCGATGTAGATGGTAACAGACGCCGCATCACCTGTTATCAAACATTCCTTGATCATCTGATGCTCTTCTCCGGTATCAGGATCGTACCATTCTATTCTGAACGTGTGGTTCCCTTCAGTCAGTTTGTAACCGTCCGATCTGCCGAATTCTCTTGTATAACCGGATGGTATCCTATCATAAAAGTCTTTGAAGAACCCATCGATGTAGAGGTAGACGTCCAGTCTATCGTCGTCAAGGTTTTTTGCATATACGTGGGTGTTGATCCCATCGCCCTCTTCACCATGCTCATCAGTCCGGAGCATTATGGTTGTTGCACCTGTTATGTTATGTTCTTCGGTCTTCTCATACAATTCACCGGTATCCGTATCGAACCATCTGATTGTGAATGTATGAACCCCTTCATCCATTGTAAAACGGCCGAATTCTTCTGTTTTATCTTTTGAGACTTTTTCACACTTCTTGAACTCTCCATCGATATACAGCTCGACATCGAGTGAATCATCATCGAGATTTTTCACAAAAACGGTAACGCATGCTTTTTGCGTCTCCGCAGGGTGATC
>JAYEFS010000056.1:0-5366 GCA_034658695.1 Methanobacteriota archaeon
GCCAGCCCTCTGCCTCAATCCCGACAATAGGAAGACCTCTCCCACTCTCTTGAGAATCTGCGCCATCTCCGCCTCCCAGACTCAACCCGAGCCGCATAGCTTCGCCAAGCGTGATCTCCCTGGCTCGTTCTTTCTTCTCGAAGAAGTTGATTGCGGAATCTATATCCTCAGGTCGCAGTTCCACCCATTCTCCACGCACCTGAACCAGCGGGAGCTTTAGATCTGCTAAATGCGCAAACTCATCCTCGGAAAGCGTTTTGTCACCGATAGCCACCTCCCAGTCATAAGACATGATGGATTTGACGCTGAAATGCCCCGAACCGATGCCACCTTCCTGTGCCTGTGCCTGCGACTTTATCTTGAGTTGTACGCCGATGCGTGCGCCTGGCTTCTCCCACCACGGCGGGAGGAGGACGCCGAAGCCGTTCTGCTCGAGGAGCGGGGCTGACTCCCGCAGGAAGGCATAAGCCTGCGAAGTGGACATACCAAACCCCACAGGACGCGCATCTTCCAGACTCGCCTCAATTTCCGGGAAGACCCGAGAGGCTCTGCCAAGGTCGGCAAGCAACTGCTCCTGCGGGTTTTTGAACTTCCGTCGTAGGAACGTGAGCGTCTTAGACTGGGTCTTCCACACAGTCTCCGCCGGAATCAGCAGACTCGGGTCATCAGTAGCCTGAAGGAAGAAACGAACCGACCATATATCATAATCCCGGTTTGCAGCGCTCTTCCGTCCCCCCTCTTCCCCATTCCCGTCCCCCGTACCCTCTTCAGTCCCTCCCAGATCATCGCTCCGTTCCGGGGGCGAATCGAGCCTGAAACAGGTGCGAAACAAAACATCCGGCGCAGATGGCTTGAGCCCTGAGAGCCAGCCCCCAATTTCATCTGAGAACGCGTCCAGCGATTCGGCGGGCGCATCGAGCGCACCACCCCCTGACGAGAGCGCAGTCAGGAACTGCTGTGGTAATGGGGTTACCGCGGGGTGGCGACCACGACGCGGCGGGAGTAGCGAGGTGGATTCGAGGCTCCTGCGCACGAATGCGTCAACAGTCGAATCGAGGAAGCTCATGATCAGGTCTCGCGGTGATAGTGAGGATGATTGTGATTGTGTTGGTGATTGTGACTGCGATTGCGCCGCTGCATCTGATCCATCGTCGTCCTGCGGGACAAACGCCCGGCACGCGGGAGGCATCGCATCTGCAAGCGTCTGCACCCGTTCTACGTCTTCCCCGCTGATCACCACATTCCAGACCGCCGTATTCCCTTTGATTGTGGGCATAAACTGCTCTCTTGCGATAAGCTCAAGCGAGAATATGGCTGCCTCGATCAAGAACCCGAGCGTTCCACCAAAGGCTATGCCATGGGGCGGATGAGCCGGCAGACCGAGCAGCAGATCGAATGCATGGTGCGGCGCAAATGCCAGTGTCTCGATATTCCAGGCAGAGAGCGATTCCGGCTTCACGCTAATGCAATCCTCCTCCCGGATGAGCCATGGCGATGGCAGCGGACCTTTTTTGGTTGACGGGAGGAGAAATGTCCCGGTCACAGTTGCCGAGGGAGTCTCTCTGAATATATCAACGATCAAGTCTCTTAGAACATTGCCGGGAAGCGAGAACGGGTGTGCCTTTGGCTTCGCCTTCTTTGGCGGTCTGCCACGGCGTGGCGGTGCGGTTAATGGCAGCGTAGAAGATTCTGCCCAGAGGTGCAGCCGCTCCATAGCCCAGATTGCATGTAAGACCTGCATTATGCGCACTCCTTTGGAAATATGGTGATTGGTACGGCGTCGTGGTTCATAAACCTGAGGCTCAGGCAGAGAGACTTTCTGATTTATTCCCTCGCCGGGATTACGGTCGCATTACAGCACAACCCCAACCTTCATGCAATCTCCATCACCCTTCGTATCGCAGAGAGATCAAGCTGCGATTGTGGCGCAATCATCGTCGTAAGTGGGTCCACGAAGAGAATGTTCTCTTTGACCAGATACCTCTTGGAGATTTCATCCACCTCGTTCATGCCAATCTCGTCTCTACTTACGAACATCCTCAAGGCAGATACTAATTTCTCGTAGTGCACATCACAACGCTTGTCGCCTATCATTATCTCATCTCCCAATTCCTTAACGAGCTTCAATCGAGTTTCCAGTTCACCGGTTCGGAATGTAAACATCTCTTTAGCTTTTTCTTCTCTGTTTTCGCAGTTTATGAGTTCCACCAGACAGACCGGTTTTCCACCGCAGTATTTCCATACCACCGCCACATCCTCATCAGTTACGCCATACCCGTTCAAAAACGTAGCTGTTGTCTCGTAATCAAAATCGTCGACCAGAATATACCTGCATCTGCCTTTGAGCATCGCCTCGCTGTAAACTTGCTCTATTACGAGCGAATCAGAAGAGATCACGAAGACATGTGCCAGGTGCAACTCCTTTGTGAGTCGCACAAAGAAATTGAATAGTTTGTAAATCAGATGCCCATCGATCTTCATATCCCCGATCACCTGCAGCTCATCGACGATCAGCACAGGAGACCGCCCGCTTTCATAAAAAGCTCTGAGCACGGTCTCTATGTAAACAAACGCATCTTCCACCTCGTTCTCCTTAAACAACTTCAGGAACGTGTCTTTTGGACACAATCGAAAATCCCAGTGAAATGCACCCGGAGACTTTTGTTCTTTGCGTCATCGCGTCTTTGCATCTTTGCGTTATTGTTTTCCAATTTAACGCAATGGCGCAAAGGCGCAGAGACGCGAAGGGTGTTGTCAATCTCAGTCTTCACGTCTTTTGCGGTGTTGTACATCCAACTGACCATTAAGGAAATCACTGGATTTCCAGACAGTACCGTCTTTTGGTATTGGGATTCCATTATAGCTTTCAGGCAGAACAGCAGCTACCGGCTTTAAAAACTTTTTTATTCGTTCATATCGCGCTTCGCGCTCCACATCAAAGAGAACTTTTATAAAATCATCGTAATTAGTGATGAATCTTCCCCTCAGATTTATGTAAAATACTTTGTAATCATCTGGCAGTCGGTCGATCAGGTGATTGACAAGTGCGGTCTTCCCCGAGTTTATTGGTCCGCAGACGAAAGTGATAAGAGAGGGTTCTGAGTCCAGAATGTCCCTGATTTCTTTTGTTTCCGATTCCCTGTCGTGGAATTCGATTCTTTTCATGCTTTTCTCTTGTTTCCTTTTGGTCATAATTCTATCGTACCAACCTTTTTTTCAGAAAAAGCTGATGGCTGCGCCGATGCTCTGCATTCCAAGACATCCTACAACGGTTCTGATTCTGATGGATTCTGTGGTTTTCAAAAGATGTCAGAAGAGACTTATTCATCCTTTGCGCCTTCGCGTCTTGGCGCCTTGGCGTTTCTCTGATTTAACGCAAAGGCGCAGAGACGCAGAGCGGTGCCCGCGGCCCCACACATGTGAAGGTACCGATAGCGACCACAGAAAACGGCAGAACCAGCAACGGTTGGGATTACGAACTGCCATGACGCAATTCTACCCCCCTGTCGCTGCCCCACACCGTCACCACATCCGCACCATCGCCAACCAGCGTAACCCGCTTGTACACACCCACATTCCCGGGCATTCGTCCCGGCATGCACATAAATCGCATTGCTCCCGCCATCCGCCACAGCCTATATACCAACCATCAGCTCTCGTATCGCAAGCAGATCCAGCCGCGATTGTGGTTTGATACTTCCCAGGTCCGGATCGAGGAATAAAATATTATTTTTGATGAGATAGTGCTTTGCAGGTCTATCCAATCCCTGATCGTCGATACATTCCGCTGATGCAAACCTTGCGAGGATTACAACAATATCTTCCCTTTTAACCGTATAATCAGTCTCTCCAATCGTTATTCTCGGCTTGGTGTAATTCAGGTAGTCAAGCAGATCTTTTAGCTGGTTTACTCTCGTAGCAAGCATCTTCTTTGCAATCTTTTCCTTTTCACTGGCACGAATTAACTTTAACAGGCACACCGGCTTTCCGCCGCAGTATTCCCACGCAACCACCAGTTCATCATTAGTGAAACCATGTTCTTTCAGAAACGCGGCGTTCGTCTCGTAATCAAAATCATCCACCAGCAGGTACTCACAGCGCCCGGAGAGCATCGCCTCGCTGTAAACGCGTTCAATGAAGATCGAGTCAGACGTCACCGCAAAGACGTGGCAGAGATGCAACTCCTTTGTCAGGTCTATGAAAAAGTTGAAGAGTTCGTAGATGAGTGATCCATTCACATTCACGTCTCCGATCTTTTGAAGTTCATCCAGGATCAAGACTGGCTGCCTGCCGGTTGCCCTCACCTCCTCGAAAAGCTTTATCATGTATGAGAAGGCGTTCTTTGGTTTGTTGTCCTTGAAGACGTAATCTATAAACTCCCTTGTTATCGGTATGCCAGTAACCTTTGTCACCGACGAAACCAGTTCTGCAAGCGTCTCCTTACTCTTTACCTTCGTAGCATTGGTCTCCATCTCCAGTTCAAACAACGACTCGATGAAATCATCATAACTCGCTAAAAACTTGGTCCTGAGGTTTATGTAGAAGACGACGTACTCCTCTGGCAGCTGTTCGATCAGATGGGTGATGAGGGTAGTCTTCCCTGAGTTTATCGGTCCGTAGACGAACGTGATTAAGGACGGTTCGGAATTTAGAATGTCCCTGATCTCCTTCCTCTCCGGTCCCCTGTCGTGGAATTCGATTCTTTTCATGCCCGTATCTTCGCGTCCGCTCGGTTATAGTTCTATCGCGCATGCCTGCTGCCTACAGGATCATGAGCGCCAACCTTTTTTCAGAAAAAGGTTGATCAAAAACATCCTACCAACGGTCAGGATCGGGGGATGACCTGCCCGTCACAACCGACATCAGCGTGCGCCCGGGCGTCGCGGGGTCGCACGAGGCGGAACCATCGCCGCCAGCTGCGATGATCACAGATCACCCGATTATCTGGCTTCTATCCCCGGCACTGTACATTTCGAGCAGCGAATGGAAGACGGGAACATTGGTGATGGGGTCTACTATCAGAAAGAGTGCAACGAATGAGTAAACAGCGTAATCAAGATCGATCATGCGTTACTTAACGCAACCATCATCTCCGGTATGAATTCCTCTGCCCCGCCTCGCGGATAGCCAACGATGCGGTGCAATTCCGTATCGTTCGATCTGGTAAACACGGTGGTAGGCACGCCGCCGTTGGGATTGTATCTTGCTGCAAGGTCGCGGCGTTTATCAGCATCAATCTTTCTGGTTCTGCCGTTTTCTGTGGTCGCTATCGGTACCTTCACATGTGTGGGGCCGCGGGCACCGCTCTGCGTCTCTGCGCCTTTGCGTTAAATCAGAGAAACGCCAAGACGCGAAGGCGCAAAGGA
>JAYEFS010000057.1:0-5361 GCA_034658695.1 Methanobacteriota archaeon
TTGACCGATATGGGATAATCGTACTGCGTGACCTGAAATCCCTTGGGGAGATCCGGATAATAGTAATTCTTGCGATAAAACTGTGTTTGTGGGACAATTTCGCAATTCAGAGCAAGAGCCACTTTTATTGCACTCTTCACCGCGGATTTGTTCAGCACAGGAAGCGACCCGGGAAGACCGAGGCATACCGGGCACGTGTGGGTATTCGGAGGCGCGTTGTGGTAATCAAGACCGCATGAGCAGAATAACTTCGAATGCAATTTGTTCAGTTGAACATGGACTTCAAGTCCGATTATCACACCATCTTCTGTTTCAGCAGACATTTTCGATGAATCTATACGCAAATAAGATTAAACTTTCTCTTGCACGCCCCCAAAAGCGGCATCAATCCGCTTCAATGTCCACCTCTTCATATCCGATCGTCTCGATCTCAATCTTGATTCCTTCCGAATCCACAGAGATCGGCGGGTTAGGGTTTGCCACGATTCCACCCCCCATCGAGACGAGAAGCCCCTCGTGCACGAGTTGTCCGAGCGTCTGCTTGATATCTGCCTCATCGAACGGTCCGAAGACGTTTCCGAATAGTTCGAGGAGATCAAGCACCTGAACACCACCCAACCCCTTTGATCGCATATAGTCAACGTACGCATCGTTATCGATAAGCACGTTTATAACAAACATAACCTTGCGCCGGTTCTCAAAGAACGCGTCGTCTTCATCCACACTCATTGTCACACCTCATCTCACAATTATTATGGCTATTTCCTGACTATTCAGTTGCTTTTCGTTCAAGTATCTCGGCGAATGCGAGCGTTCCCGAGATGCTGTTGACCTTTATGGTAACGATCTCGCCTTTAACCGTCCTCGGAACGTATATTGTGTATTTGTCGATCTGGGTGAAGCCATCGCCTTTTCTCCCAACTCCGGTGATCCTCACGTCGTATTCCCCGCCTTCCTCTATCGCATCCTTTGCTGCGACCGGACGGACCCTGCGCTTCCGGATCGGTCGGTGTGCACCGCATGCTGCGCATTTTAGCATCAATACACGGTCGCTTCGCACCAGTTCAGTGTCCGGACGCCCGCACTCCGAGCATATCACAAACTCGTCGGCGTAAGCAGTGATCTGGGACTGAATCGTCTCTGCAGTGAACTTCCCTTGAAATATCGCACGATTCCCGTCGAGCTTGCCGGCAGTACCCAGTTCTTTCAGCATGTACTTCAGCAGATGGGTTGGATCCCTGTTGACTACGTCAGCAATCTCAAGAAAATTCTTTAAAACGGTGGTTTTACCCTCTATAAATATATGCGGTTCCGGAATGGTAAAACGCACATCTGTTGTCAGATACTCTGGCATCTGTTTGAATGCTCGATTCAGACCTCTTTCATAATCGATCATTGAACCAGTTCCTGCCCGGTATCGACCACAATTGAGATCGGCGTGGGCAGCTTATAGCCAATGCGTCTCAGTGCCTCTTTCGCATGCGGAAATTGCGATGGGTGCACAGATACCGTGAAGATTCGCTGTCCAGAACGCACCCTTGCCGCAGTTCCAACCAGTTTTCCGAACGCATGCCGCATCCCACTGGACACACGGTCAGCACCGGCTCCGGTTGCAAGCTTGTTCTCGCGGAGCACATGATGCGGGTGTACGCGCAGTTTCAGATGGAAATTGGTACGTCCGACATCCTTGAGCAGGTACCGGTTCGCGGTGATTCGCGCAGCTTCGAGCGCGTTGTGCCGTATCTGGCACTGTTCCTTTGCAATCAACGATACGGATACTGGAAAATCCTCTGTTAAGTTGCCCATGTCAAAACTCACGATGTGGCTGCCAGGGACACCGCCCATATACTCGCGGCGGGTGTATGGTCGCTCCAGTTTACGATACATCTTTGCCGGTTTGGTTACCATCTATTAATGTACTCCTTTTTCTTTGTACATCACAATTTTGTAATTATAAAGGTTGGGGTGTCTCGGAAGCCGCGCCCTCATACCCTCTTGTGCCGCAGAAATGCAAAAATTCCAAGCAACGCGCCCAGAACCGCTACAATCCAGATGAGGATTTTGATACCTCTGCCTCTGCCGGTCCCATCTTCCTGCCCCGATGCCTCTGCCGGTCTGGTCGGAATGCCAGCGGCAACCGGCGTGATCCGCTTGGTTGGTGCCGGTGTGGGTGGAGGAAGCGGTTCACGGATTGTGAGCGTCAGGGGCTGCCATGTGCCAGGATCCTTCGCACTGTTATCAGCAATCTCGATTATGTGGGTCCCAACCGGTGCACTCTCGCTTGCGTGAATTGTTATTACATACTCGGCAGTCTCTTTGACATCGATTGTCTCAGTCTCCGGCTCCGCAGGATATATCGTAATCCCCCTGGGCAAATTGCGAAATGCGATCTCGGCGTCGTAGCACAGATTCCCGTGATTTGCAACCGTTGCGGAGAACGTTCTGTTTGACCCCTGATACACGTCCACTTCCGCAGGCTGTATATCCACAATCTTCAGATAGTCATCGTAGATCGAGCCGTCCTCGATTGTTGATGCCCCCGGATGCGCGAGCAGTACAGGTAGCGCAAGTAGCACAAGTAGCACAAGCAACCGCACCGCGTAAACAATTGACCCCATGCAGGTTTACATTGGCGTTGCCACATTAAAGATTTTATGGATATGGATGCGAAAAACTGAAACTACTGGATTAATAAGAGATAACCGATATAGCAGATTATAATGGTTAGGAATCGGTACGAACATGAACTGGAGACACTAAAAAGCAATATCATAAAGCTTGGCGAGATGGTTGATGCAATCATCCGTGATGCGACAATCTCGCTCAAGAACCAGGATATGGTGCTGGCGCAGTCCACAATCGAGATGGACCGGGAGGTGGACGATCTCGCATGCGATATTGAGAAGGCGTGTCTGCGGCTGATCGCGCTTCAGCAGCCCATGGCTGTCGATCTGCGAACGATTGCGACCGCACTCAAGATCCAGATCGATCTTGAGCGGATGGGCGATCTCGGCGTCGATGTTGCAAGGATCACCACATACCAGAAGAATGAGCCGCACGTAAAACCATTAATCGATATCCCCCGGATGTCCGACATTGTACGCGAGATGCTCAACTCCGCAATCCGGTCGTTTGGTGAGATGGACAGCGACCTTGCACACAGGACCGCAGAGGAGGATGATATCGTCGATGGGCTCTATGATCAGGTGCGAAGAGAACTGATGACGTATTATGTGGAGGATCCGAAGAGACTTGCCAGCATCTCAAATCTGCTCTTTGCGTCGAAGTATCTCGAGCGCATCGGGGATCATGCCGTGAACGTCTGCGAGAACGTGATTTATATGGTGACTGGAGATCGGGTGCATCTGAATTGATCATGGGCACAATGGATGAGCATGAGGTGATATCATGGGAAACAACACTTTTACGATAATCGGCGTGGTAATAGGGATTATATTTGGAATAAATGCTGTTTCAGTGCTTCTGGAATTCATATCCGGATCAGTTGGTCTTCTGAACCTGATCGGATCCAGTTCCGGAGTCGGATTGATCATATCGATAATCATAGCAGCCATTCTCATCATCAAGATCAGGATCATTACCAGCCTGATCACAGGCGCACTCATAGGAATCGTGCTGAACCTGATCGTTGCTGCCACACAGGGCGCGGATATAATCACACTACTCCTTGGATAATGGAGCAACTTGCGGTAATCGTCCCGGTAGCGTCGTTTGAGCCGCTATCGGTAATCAAGCGGTCCGTGGACTGCATACTCGATCTGGAGAATGGGGATTTTGACGTTCGGGTCGTCTATGTTCTCGATATGATTGCTACAGAGAATGAAGCCGACGATCGCCTGGAATTCCTCGAAGATGCGCCAATCAATGTTATTGCGCGCAAGGACAACCGTGGACGGCGTGCTGGCGCAGTCAATGATGCGCTTGCTACATTCACCTCGCACGAAACGACGCCGGATTACATAGCGCTCTTTGATGTGGATAGCCGCCCCGCGCAGAATTTTCTTGTCGAGTGTGTGAGTGCGCTCAGGTCGAATCAGGATGCGATAATCGCAAGCAGCGCACGTTTCATCACGAATGCGGATGAAAGCATCGTTACCAGAACGATCGCTGCGGAATACTTCTTTTTTTCCGATGTGTACCGGACGTTCAGAAGACTGGACGGATTCAACCAGTTCAATGGATTGATCGGGGTTCTGAACATGAAGTCGATGGAGAAACATCGATTCAATCGATTGAACGAATCGGTCTCGTGCGAGGACCTGGACTTCACCCAGAAGAGCTATCTAGCCGGACTCACCGGAGTCTTCACGCCGGAGACAATGGTTGGCGAGCAGGCGCCGGCAGGTCTCGGCGATCTCGTAAACCAGCGCGTGAGATGGCTCGCAGGCGCATATCAGGGACTGCGCACGTATCTGCCATCATTCATGGCATCAGATATTCCCCTCCCGCGTAGACTGGCATGGTTTCTCGCGCTCACCCTCCCGTTCGTTGCGTTTATCACAATGCCGATCGTTCCGGTGTACGGGCTTCGCCTATGGGGCAGGTTCGGCATGCGGTGTGCCATCGTTCAGACGATCGGACTCACCCTGCACACATGGCTGATCACGCTCTGCGGGATCGTTGCGCTGGGAAAACAGATCTCTGGCGGCGGCGTTGAGTGGAAGGAGTCCGTGAGAAGCGAAGTTTGATGGGCTGCGAATTCACTTTCACCCCGCTCTTGGATTGCGCATTTATATAACTGCGGTTGATCTGTGTAGTGAGGACTTGCACAGCCCTACACGATTCGGGGCAGAGATGCGAAATCCGGCACAATCGAAAATTCCAGTGAAATGCACCCGGAGACTTTTGTTCTTTGCGCCATTGCGTCTTTGCGTTATTGTTTTCTAATTTAACGCAAAGGCGCAAGGGCGCAGAGACGCGAAGAGTGTTGACAATCTCAATCTTCGCGTCTTTTGCGTGTTGTTGCACATCCAACTGACCATTACGGAAATCACTGGATTTCCAGACAGTGCCCGAAATCCATCCCCTCATTTCCTTTTTTATTTTTTTTGGTTGGATCAGATCAAGTCTTCGGTTTTGAGATTCTGTAACGCGCATAAATTATTAGTGATAGCATTATTACAAAAATTGCAATAGCTGGTCCCCTGAAATTATTTATCGGCTCTTCAAAATAAAGACTCATTGATATTGTAGCGATAACACTGGTCAATATAGGCTCTCTGGTAGTTCGCGTTACACCTACCTCCACTTTGCCGCATTACAGAACAAAACCGATAGCAGTTGCTCGAATAGGTGGCCAATCTAAAAAAGTTAAGCACCTATCCGAAAAATTTAAATTAG
>JAYEFS010000058.1:0-5284 GCA_034658695.1 Methanobacteriota archaeon
GCCTTCGCGTCTTGGCGTCTTGGCGTTTCTCTGATTTAACGCAAAGGCGCAGAGACGCAGAGCGGTGCCCGCGGCCCCACACATGTGAAGGTACCGATAGCGACCACAGAAAACGGCAGAACCAGAATTTTTTTTCTCTGACCGAGAAAAGTTTCGGATACGGAGAATAAATTTCCCCGATCCAAAAAAAGTTCTTGCGATTAGAAATATATAGTGTGGACGTGTAGGAATGTACGGCACCATGCCCCCATACTAAACAGGTGATCTCATGAAACAGGTTCCAACCGGCATACCCGGACTGGATCGGATTCTGGACTCCGGATTCACACGTCCATCCACTGTGCTGATAGCTGGCACAGCAGGCACAGGCAAGACAACATTTGCAATCCAGTCACTATTTGATGCGGCAAAAAATGGCGAGACATGCCTTTATTTCTCGGCGATATCAGAGCCTATTGCGATGCTCAGCGGATATATGTCAAACTTCAGCTTCTATGACCAATCGTTGTACGAGGAAGGGAATCTCATCTACTTCGATCTGAGTCAGGAGATTATGAAGAACAAGACGTATGATCTGCTGGACATAATCGAGGAGAATGTCGAGGCGATTCAGCCGGATCGCATCGCAATTGACCCGATCACGACGATGGACTTGCCGCTTGACGAAAGTGACCGCAGACAGTTTTATTTTGATCTTTTTGTGGGGATGAAGGGCTGGAATTCCCTTGTGCTGGTCACAGGCGAGTTCACTGAGACGAGTATCTCGACAAGCCCGATCAGCTATGTTGCGGATGCAATCATCTATCTATCGAATGAACCGAGGAGAGGGCGCCGTGTCCGGTATCTTGATATCTTGAAGATGCGTGGGCAGGACTACGCGAGCGGCAAGCATGTGTACCGAATCACAAAGAGTGGAATCACCACGTATCCAAGCCCCATAACTGCGATCGACGGAAACGGGGTTGCTGCGCGCAAGCGGGTGAGTACGGGCATAACTGGGCTTGACCGGATGTTGCATGACGGGCTCATCCACGGAACAACCACGCTCATCACAGGTCCCAGCGGAACCGGCAAGACCACCGCGTGCACGCAATTCATCCTCGATGGTGCGCGCAGCCACGAACCCGGATTGATCGTCTCGTTTGAGGAGAACGAAGCGGAACTACGCAGAAACGCGCTCTCGTTCGGATGGGATCTCAAATCTCTCGAGGACGATTCTATGCTCCACATCCTGCATCCAAAAGACGATGAGGTCTACGTCAGTGAGAATCTGCTCCAGATACGCGACCGTGTCGAGGAATTCGATGTGAAGCGAGTCGTGGTCGATTCGATCAACACCGGATTTGCCGATATTCTGCCTGGCGCCAATGATTCCGAGTATGTCTATAAACTATCGAGATATCTCAAATCAAAGAATATCACAACAGTTCTCGTCAGCGAAACGAGAGATCTCCTTGGTTCAAAGAGGATCGCCGAGAACGGTACATCGCAGGTCATGGATACTGTGGTCATGCTCAGATATGTGGAGATTGCGTCAGAACTGCGCAGGGCAATCTCGGTTCTCAAGATGCGCGGGAGTGCGCACGATACCAGGATTCACGAGATCGAGATTAATGATGGTGGGATCACCATAGAAACCGATGAAATGTCATTCAAGAATTATGAAGGTGTGTTCAGTGGAGTGCCGAGATTGACAGGGGAAGAAGCATTTGATGTAGCGTTCGGTACGGGGTGAGTATCGGGATGGTGCATATCGGGAGTGCCATTGAAATATATTCATTGATCACAGCGTCCGCCATAACATTGTTTCTCTTTGCGATTGGCAGGTTCTACAAGATAAAATTTGAGAGAGAGACTCACCACAGATGGTTTCTGATGCCTGCGGTGATGCTTGCATTGTCTGCGGTGCTGCGCGCACTCAATTATGATGGAATCATTCTCGGATGCGCGGGCGCGATACCGCTCCTGGTCCTCACTGTTATGTTGTACGGAACCATGATGGGGGTTGCGAAATGAGTGACGAGGTCTTATGGGCGGTTGTGGGCATCTCACTGATCTTTGTGCTGTACACGCTTGCACGATTCAGCGAGAAACTCGGATGCGCACTACACATGAAACCGTACTATCTGGTGTACTATGTTGCTTCGCTCTTCATCTTCATAGACGTTCAGATCATGTTGTGGAGTGTACTGGTGCCCGAGGTCACAATCGCAGCTTCGCAATGGTGCAATGCGTTGACCGCGATCGGGATGACGCTGGCTCTGACAACCACGGTTAAGTACTGGGGATGGCTTTTGAGGACGTACCGTTGACATGCGACTCCAATTCAGATTGATTCTCACTCTCGTTGCAATTTCGACCATACCGTTCGGCATCATCGGGTATTACACCTACGATTACTCGACCACATCGATGGAGGATCATGCCCGTGTGCACCTGAACTCAGTTGCACAGACAAGGGCAGACTACATCAATTCGTGGCTTGCGCAGCAAATGGGCACTGCAAAGGTAATCGCAAGAACAACATCGATTGTCAACGACGTTATGGTGATCAAGACCGCTAATATATCAAGTGATGAGTACCGGGATGCGGTGGCTGAGATAGCGAAGTTTGGAGATATCATACGGGAGGAATCCGGCACGTTCGATGAGGCGTTCATGCTGGATGAGAGCGGAACTGTGATCGCATCCACCAATGGTGATGTCATCGGGGATAACAGATCGTCGCGTGAGTATTATCGCGAGGGGCTGAATCAGACCCACCTGACAAACGTGTACGAATCCCCAACGATCAACATACCGACGATGCTCGTATCAACACCGCTCATTAGGGATAACAGAACAATAGGCGTTATCGTTGGGAGGATCAATCTGACCACGATTCACACGACGGTACGCGATCGTAAGCACCTTGATGAGACCGGCAGGACATATCTGGTTGATTGTGATAGCAGGCTCATCAGCGGTTCAACGAGTGAGAATGTGACGGTACTCAATTCTGGCAGGGATTACTGTGGAATCTACAATCGCGGCGGAAGAGCGGTCATCGGCGCTCAGGTGAAGATATCTGATCCCGGGTGGTATCTGATCGTTGAGCAAGATTATGATGAAATGTTGTCCGCTCTGCAGATGTTGCTCGAACGGGCGGCTCTGGTTACGATCGGCGTTCTTATGCTGATCAGCATCTTCTCTGTTGCAACCACCAGACAGGTCACACGACCGATCAGACGGCTGTATGAGGGGGCAGAGGAGGTTGCTAGAGGTAACTATCTGGTGCAGGTTCCGGTGGTTACGGATGACGAGATCGGCACGCTCACGATGCGGTTCAACAGTATGGTCACTGAACTGGAGGAGACGCACAGGAGACTGAAGGATCGAATCGCCATGGTCAATCGTGATCTTGAGAACCAGCGAATAAAACTCGTGAGCGTTCTTCAGAGTATGCAAGACTGCGTCTTCGCAACCGACAACGATTTTAAGATAACAATGTTCAACAAAGCGTGCGAGGAGTTCACAGGCATCGCAGCAGAAGACGCCATCGGGAAGCTCTGCCACGAAGTTTTACTGACCGACGAATGTGAGATGGGATGCCATCTCAGAGACTCGGTCGGTGATTGCGCAAACGGCGTCTGCTGGGAGATGTATGCTACCGACCGGAGCGGTCGCAGTGTTCCGATCATGACATGCGGCGCACCGCTGCGTGACGCAGACGACGCAGTAATTGGCTATGTGGAGGTTTTGAGGGATGTCACCGAGCTCAAGAGTGTGACCGATGAACTGCGAAGCGCGAACAAGGAGTTGAAAAAGCTCGATCAGCTCAAGACGGACTTCATGAACATCGCATCCCACGAACTACGAACCCCGCTCACGTCGATTCGGGGGTTTACCGAGTTTGTAGCTGATGGGATGCTCGGAGACCTGAATGAAAAGCAAAAAGATGCTCTTTCGAGGGTTATATTAAACAGCGACCGGTTGCTGCGGTTGATTGCCAACATGCTCGACATATCAAAGATACGTTCAGGGAAACTGGAACTGAAGATCACTGAACTGGACCTATCCAACCTGATCAAAGAGACTGTGGCAGAGATGGAACTACTTGCACGGGAGAAGAATGTTTCATGTACCGTGGACATTCCCGATGGTATCGTAATTGCGGGAGACTATGACCGAATCGAGCAGGTCTTTGTGAATCTGCTCAGCAATGCGATCAAGTTTACATCGGAAGGCGGTAGCGTATCAGTCACCGCAATCGAGCGTGAGGGTGATGATTGTGTCAGTATACTTGTCAGCGACACCGGAATCGGAATTGCGCCGGATGACCTGGAGCACGTCTTTGAGGAGTTCTGGCAGGTTGAGAAGGGCAAAGGCACCGGCCTTGGTCTCATGATCACGACAAACATCGTCCGCGAGCACGGTGGCACGATGTGGGCAACGAGCGAGGTTGGCTCTGGCAGCACGTTCTGGGTCAGGCTGCCGAGAGGTGGTGCAGGGGTGTCGGAGTAGACATATCACCGAAAGTTTAATAATAGTCTGAAATAAAATGTGAAGGTCGGTGAATCACCGAGGGGATTTGTTGCATGACTATAATGACCGCACTCAATAAGGCGTTGTCAGATCTGCATCTGATGGCTGCAATCGAGGCAAGTGCGATAGCAAGCCGGAATGGTGTATTGATTGCGCAGAACGCGCCAAAGGATGCGAGCACATTTGCCGCCATGGCGGCAACGATGCTCGGAGCCGCAGAGATCACGGCTGTTGGGCTGGACAAGCAGGTGCCTGACCGCATGATCGTTGAATCCAGGCGGGGGCGACTGATCGTCATGGGCGCGGGCAGACAGATGCTTCTGGCGACACTGGTCGAACCGGACACGAATCTTGGCATGGTGCTTGTGGAACTCGAGAAAACGATCGAGAAAATCGGTGGTATCGTTTCGTAGGTCGATTATGCCGAAGGTAGGGATTTAAAGGAAAAATGGTATCCAAAACGTTTCTGAGATGAAAAGAAGGTATCAGATAGATGTTAGGGCTGCTTACTCTTAAGATATGCTAAACTGTATCTGTTTTTTTGTAACTTTTTGGCTCTCTGGTAATTCGCGAGTGCAAGCACTTTTTCGCTCTTCCGGATGATCCGGTTATGGTAAGGAAGATTAAACCGCCGATTAAGAGGGGGGCGGTTACCCGCCCCTCCTCATCTCAGAACGGTACGAGAAAGTTTCCCTTCATACACGCTTGCGCATCTCATAACCCTTTAAGTATCGGGCAGCGGTTCCGCAATTTAAAGTAG
>JAYEFS010000059.1:0-5258 GCA_034658695.1 Methanobacteriota archaeon
CTGGGAACTCCTGGACGGGTATTTGCTTACGACAAAGGACATCGAAGAAGTGAACTGGCGGTGTGACGTTGGGGATAGAGTCTGGCTCGAGTTGTCCGGAGACGGAAGCGTGCTCAAGGATGATATACTGGAACCAGGCGACCTTTTCACATACGAAACAGGAATCGAGATCGTCAATTGCACGGTAGATTGCGTATTTTCTGGCAGTTGTGCGAATGTAGTCAAACTCAGGGGTATGAATCAATACTCTGAGAGCGGCAGGCAGTTAATCGATTGTGGATCGAAGACGTTCGCCACTGAAAATCCAACAGGAGAAATTTGGGAGCTTTATGAGGGATATTCGCTCGATGCAAAGGATATCGATCTGATGGGAGAGACGGTCTGGCTATCGCTATCAAAGGATGGCGTGGTCATGATGGATACGATCGTCAACGCCGCGTGGCGGGATATGGAGGACAGTTGGTTTGAATATTATAATTCGACCGGTGCGCTGGTGTTCAGTGCATACGTTGACGCGGTTTTCCGTGGCACCGAAGACAACGTTGTCCAGTTAATGTGTGCCACCCAGTACTCAGAGATCGATGGAAGCGTGCTGATGGAGTTCGGAGAAAATGAGACAAAGGGATTAACCGCGGGAACTGCGACCACCATACTCCCATTGATCGTAGCTCCCATCGATGGACAGATATTTGTGGAGGGGGATATGATAACCTTCAGCGCCACAGCATCGGATGGTGCACCGCCATATTCGCACGGATGGTATGAGAATAACGATGTTATCGGAACCGGAAGTTCATTCGACACTTCTTTTGGCACCGGAAGCCACACTATCACGCTGATCATAACCGATGCCGCAGGTGCAAGTGTTAGCGAGCGGGTGCGGGTTGAAGTTGGAATAAGGCTGCGAGGAGATGTCAATGGGGATGGTATCATCACCTCCGCGGATGCCGTGATCGTTTCAGGGATGGCTGTCCGCGGTGAATGGGATCCTGCGGCGGACGTGAACAGTGACGGCAGGGTCACCTCGCTTGACATGCTCATGATCCTGCAGGCTGCGGCTGACGCGGTAGACTCATGACCGAGTCTGATATTCCGGATATCGGGTGCGTGCTGGTTGAAGTTTATGACAACGTTTATCGGAAAGTACGCCAAATCTCCGGTGCGCCATAAGGGGACATATAATACAATGATATCTAAGAATGATATGATCAACATATTAAAGTATGCAAAAAAATATGGGTTAGCAAAGGTGATACTCTTCGGCTCATCCAAAGAGAGAATGGATGCGAATGATATAGACATTGGCGTGATTGGACTGGCACCCGAATCATTTTTTGATTTTTGCTGGGAACTATATAGGGATCTGTCCAAACCGGTAGATGTTATCGATTTAAGCAAAGATTGTTTATTTAATAGACTTGTAGAACAGGAGGGGGTGGTGTTGTATGGTTAGTATACAAGAAAAAATTCGTGCTGAGATGGAGAATATTACAACTGTTCTTACTGACTTGGAAAGAGTGAAAGATGAGCCACACAAAGAACCAGTGGTCATCGTAGGACTGGGGGCATATCTCCAAAATATATACACGGGGATGGAAAATATTTTGAAACAATTATTGTTATATAATAGGATACCAATACCCAACACACCCACGTGGCACAAGGATTTGCTGAATTTGGCTGTTGAACATAGACTCATAACCGGGGAAACAGCAGACAAAATGGGTAAATATTTATTTTTCCGTCATTTCTTCGCGCATGCGTATGGATTTCTTTTAGATGAAGCAAAACTGAATCCTCTAATGGACAACATCTCTGACGTTTATACTGAGTTCAAAGAAGAAATAGATAACAATCTCATAAAAATCGAAGAATAAACCGATACAAGTTTCATAGACTTCGCCCGAGCTCGGGGTGGGGTGGATAAAGCTTTTTCCATATCGGTTGCACAGAAGATCAATCACACATACAAACAGGTTCGACAGAAATGCGTTATATTGCGATAGGGTGCGACAGGGTGAGATAAGATGGGATTCGGATTCTTAGAACCCGTGAGACTGCTGCTTCTGCTGATCCTACCTGCGATCTATTACGCTTACACAATCCACCGGAAAAAGAAGCGGGCATCCGCGCTCAAATTCAGCAACCTCGGAATAATCAAGGAAGCATCCGGTAAGAAGCATTCATTGCGTCAAAATCTGCCGTTTTATATCCTGCTCTTTGCAATCGCGCTTCTGATCACAGGACTCGCTGACCCACACATACCACTCAAGCAGGCAAAAGAAGGAGTGAACGTGGTGCTCGTGATCGACAATTCAGGAAGTATGCAGGCGAACGATTACACGCCGACCCGGCTTGAGGCTGCAAAGAGATCTGCTGCGATCCTTGTGCGGAGTCTCGACTCCAAAGACAACGTCGGAATCGTGGTCTTTGAGTCAGGGGCAACGACCGCCGCATATCTGACTCCGTACAAGGATAAGGCTCTTGAGAAGCTGAAGGCAGTCGAACCAAGAGAAGGCAAGACCGCGATAGGCGATGGGCTGGCTCTTGCGATCGATATGGCAACATCGATACCAAACAAGAAGAAGGTCGTAATCCTCTTAAGCGACGGTGTCAACAACGCAGGCGTCGTTGCCCCGGACGAGGCAGTCGCCTTTGCGAGGACGTTGAATATCCAGGTGAATGCGATCGGGATGGGTTCCGAGGAGCCTGTGGTTCTTGGTTATGACTTTTTCGGGCGTCCGCAGTACGCAGAACTCGATGAGGCAACCCTAAAATCGATTGCAACGGAAACAGGTGGTCAATACTACAAATCAGTCGATGACAACACACTGGATGAAATATACGCAAATATCAGCCAGAATATCGAGCGCGTCCGGGAAGAGACGAGCATCAAGGACTGGTTCTTTGCGGCTGCGCTTGTCGTGCTTATGGTTTATCTGTATGTGATCTATGGGAAGTACAGGATAATTGTGTGAGATTATGGGGACATTGCAATGAGACGAGGACGAACGCTGTCGGCACTGGCAACAATGGTTGTGGTTATGGTTATTGGCATGGCTGCGATCATGCCATGCGTCGCTGCAGAGAGCTTAACCGTCGAGAAGATTGTTGAGCAGACGGATATTCAGGTCGGCGATGATGTGACGATCATGCTCAGGTTCACAAACCCGTTCGGAACCGAAATCCCCATACAACTCGTCGATAAGAACGTGTTCGGGAACAACGGACTCGATGTCCAGTGCCTTGAGCGAACTCTCCCAGATCAGAGAGAAACGACGCTCGCTTATGAGCCGATTACGCCGTACGCGCCCGGAAGCTACACGCTCGAACCGGCAACGGTCACATACACCAGTCCCGAAACCGGGAAGGAGGAGACTGTGACCTCAAACGCCCTTGATATCACGGTCAATGGTACAGCAGCGCAGGTGCAGGTGCAGGGCGTAACAACGATCTATGAGTGTGGCGGGCAGAGCATACACTCGACATCCTATAGTTCGGGAAGCTCAATGAGTGTTCAGGTCGGGGGTTCGACAGGAACCGGGGGGATGGGGCAGCAAAACCAGCAGGAGGGAGATCCCGGGGACCTGGTCCAGAATAACCAGCTAAACCAGAATACTGGTGCAATCAAAGAGGAGATGCAGCGGGAGATGCAGAAACAGCAGCAAATGGGGGATGAATTAAAGAAACAGATCGCAGAGAACCGTGAGTTTCAGAAGAAACATCAGGAATTGCTGAACGATGGGTACAATCTCACGAATGCATCCGCAAACCCAACCTCGAACAATACCGGGGATTTCGAGCTCGAATACCAAAAACCGGGTGGCGAAACTGCACGCCTTGCCGGCAGTATGGAGAACGGGAGCATGCAGGAGCTGATGTCTCAGACGAGCGAGGATACGAGCGCGATCATGGATGCGCTGGAGCAGAACCCCGAGTTTCAGCGGCTGGATTATGGGCTGAATGAGAGTGGATTTGATAGAGGTGCTGCTGCGTTTGATCAGATCTCGCAGAACCACACGCAAGTAACAGTCCCTTATGTGGGGAAAGACGGCGAGAAGAGGGAGATCTGCGCGGATTATACCAATGGGACAATTGAGAACGTCGCAATCGCCGGTGAACCCGGGCGGGACCGGGACCTGTTGGGGCTTCTAATTCTCGCTCTGACTATATGTGCAGCGTGTGTTGCTGGCTGGTCTGTTTATAGGAAATATATGAATAAAGCCGCTGCACCACCGGCGCAACCCATGGAAAAACCCGAAAACATAAACATCGATTATGTTACCGTCTCCAGAGGAATGATCAGTGAAGCGCGGGGTCTCTTTGAGCGCGGTGAGGAGAAGGAGGCGTACGCAAAAGTATCAGAAGCACTGAGATTCTATTTTTCACATAAATTCGGAGTCAACAGGGAATTGACCGGAATAGAGACTGTGCGTTTGCTGGAAAAGGAGAATCAGGACGTTCAGAAGGTGGGAACATGTCTCAACCGATGCGAGCTCGTCGAATTTGCGAAATCTGAGCCGGATGCAGCGGAGTTTTGGAATATGGCAGGGGTTGCGGACGAGTTGATTGAATGACCGTAACTACCTTGACTTTGTCAGATTTGACCTGAACCCATCGTAATCCACACTCATCTATCATACGTACAGTAGTTAGATATATTAATACCATCTTCCACATAAAGTCCATACACCAATAAACGAGGGAACAATGGATGGAATAAACTTTGAGTTGCACATCAACGATCTGTTTCAGATATTCGATAAATTGAGGCATGTCCATGACAAATATGCCTCATACTTTCGCAACAAGACCCGTAGCGCCGCTACCCAGTCGTTTAAGTACATTCAGGGAAAATTTATCGAGCAAGGACACGGCAACATGACGGAGTACGCCAAAGTCATTCCGGGCTGCAACAACCAGTCGCTTCATAATGCAGTCTCCGAATCTCCATGGGATGAAAGATCGGTAATCGATCAGATAGAGAGAGATGTGACCGAATTAATCGGGGATCCGGTCAATGGTTCCATTCATGTGGACGAATCCGGATTTGTGAAGAAGGGAACAGAGTCGGTCGGCGTAGCGAGCCAATATTGCGGTCGTCTCGGAAAGGTTGAGAACTGTCAGGTTGGTGTCTTTCTCGGATATGCGAACGGAGCTTACCGAACCCTGATCGATGAGGCGCTATATATCCCAAAAAAGTGGATAGAAGATCAGGAACGTCTTGAAAAGTGCGGTGTTCCGGAAGATGTCGTGTT
>JAYEFS010000060.1:0-5241 GCA_034658695.1 Methanobacteriota archaeon
CGTTGAACTTCGTATTACAAAAACTCTGGTCGAGCCTGATATTGAACTGATCAAAGCGAATGCAACCCTGAAAGACGGCTCCGTTTTATACGTATCAGAAGTTGCTGGAGCGGGCTTTCGAGATTATTCGTATCACTGGCAGAAGGGGGATAAATTGATGAAACGATGGGATGATTCCCCGCATCACAAAGAACTGCCCGATTTTCCACATCATGTCCGCGAGGGGGCAAATATCCTTTCCGGACCTGCTGTGAATTTGACCGATGTTCTTGCATATATTGAGACTGATCTGGAGAGGCCGAAAGTATAGTTAGTTAAAAATAATATTACTCTATTAGCTTTGCGATTTTATGCATCGGGAATAAGTGACGCCCGCACCTCCGGCTGTGCGGCTCAAGACCATCGAGGCGATCAGCGCACACATGGCTTTGCGTGATGATCACTTATGCCCGAGCCCCCGTCATCCCCACCCCACTGACAACAAGTACACCCGCCAGTATCAGCCCGCCGCCCACCAGCACGCTTGACGTGATCTGCTGGCTCAGGATGATTGCGGCAAAGACCACAGCACTTGCGGGCTCCAGTAGCGCGATGATGCTCGCATTCTGGGCTCTGACGTACGCAAGACCACTGAAGTAAAGCGTTAGACTTGCAGCCGTGGGAAGAAGACCGAAGAGTATGAGCAGATACAGGTTTTCCAGCAGCACTCCAGAGGATATGGCGGTGGAATAGGGCAGGAAGATGATCAGTGTTATGAGTATCGCCCATGCTGCCTGTGCTGTTCCTGTATAGTATCCTTTCAGATATCTGGAGGTTATTCATGCAGGCGTAGAGCAGACCCGAGATCAGTCCGCACAAAAGCCCGATCGCATACATGCTGCCCATATCCTGAAACACTGCACCGGGCTGGATTATGAGGATGACTCCCGAGAGTGACAGTACGAGCGCGGATAGGCTGCGTCTGGTGACCGGCTCCTTTAACAAGGGGGGCGCGAGAAGGGTAACATAGATTGGGGCGGTGTAGAGCAGGAGTGCGGCAATTGCGACTGTTGTATGCTTAACAGAGATGAAATATGAGAGCATCGTTCCCGCCTGTAAGATGCCCAGTAAGAAGAGGTACTGCTTTTTCTCATTAGGACGCAGTTCACCATAGCCTTTACCGCAACATGCGAAGAAGATTGCGATCGCGGTAATCCCGAAGAGCAGCACGGTTGCAGATGATGGAACCAATGGGCATCCGGTTTACGAGGCTCACGAAGATGCCGATTGTGCCGAAGAGGATGGCTGCGGATGCAACCTCTATGTGACCTTTGAGGGGCGGGGAGGGCATTATGGTATTCTAATGGAATCGTCCTGGTATTTAGATGGATGGCATATCGGTTATGTAGATATGATCAACGAACCGCTAAACATCCATCCCGTGCTCTTTAAAGTACTATAGTCGAACTTTATCTGCTCAAAGATCATTCGTCAGCACCCCCATCGCGTCCTTCTATTTCCCGGAGCAAGAGGTTGATATGCCCCCGCTCCTCCCCTGCAAGTTCGTGGAGCAGATTCCTGGTTTTATGATCATCGACCGTTTCTGCAACCCTCGTGTAGAAGTCATAAGCCGCATACTCCTTCTCAAGACCAATCTCGAGAGCTTCAAGGTCGTCCATAAACTCCGGATCCTCGATCTTTACCAGTTCCTCCTTGATCCTCGTGCCGCCTTCCATGTAGATGGTGGAGAGTTCATCCTTCAACTGGTCGAGCGATGGTAGCTCATCAGCAGCACCGAGAAGTGACTTCATCTCCCAGAGCAACTGGCTATACCGCATATACATCCTCTGCAGATGCGTATCTTCCATCGTAACAAGTCTCTGGAAGACCTGCGCCGCTTTCTCGTCTTTGACCAGCCTTTGTGCCTTTGTGTAGAACTCGAGTGCGCCCTTCTCGAGCATGAGCGCAACTATTAGTACATCAAAAGTCTCCTCGCCCCCTGTTATCAGTTTATCTTCGGTAGTTCCCTTGATGACCTCGTAGTCCCATGTACGGATCCCTCCGTCGAGATTGTAGACATTCTCAAATCCGAGACCGCAGAGGAGGATGCTTGCAGCCGTGCTCCTGTGACCAGTTCGGCAGTACGAAATAATTTCCCGGTCATTGTCAAGTTCTCCGTACCTGTACTCAAGTTCCCCAAGCGGGATTAATTTCGCTCCGGGTATATGCCCTGCCTCATATTCGCGGGGCTGTCTCACGTCCAGCAGTTGGAATTCGCCTTCGGTATCGTTATCAAGGATCTTTTTAGCTTCCTGAGACGTAAGTCTCTTTATCTCATCGATGGAACATTTCAGTTTCATGTAATAGGCGCCGCAGGCGGCGTAAACACCCGTGCTGATAGTTCTCGGTCAAGCATGAGGAGTCCGTTGCCGGCCCCTTCGACGATCTTTAACCGTGCGATGATATCGTTGTCGTTTCCCTCCTCTTCGATTTGTTCGGTTATGAACCACTGGAGGAAGATGTTTGTGGCGTGATCCTTTTCTGCAATCGCCAGATCCACGAGATCGTTGATGCATCCTGTGATGAACTTCTCGTGTGTAAGGGTTTTCTCGAACATGTCGAGTGGTGACTCGAACTCGGTTAGTGGCTCCTTTATCGCAGAAAGCTTTACCTGCCCGCCCTGATCATTGATGTAGTCGTAGATCTTCATTGCATGTGACATCTCCTCATGATACTGTATCATGAACCAGTTGGCGAAGCCTTTCAGCCCGGTGTATGTGCTGTAGGCAGACATCGACATATACAGATACGCTGAATAGATCTCGTTGTTGATCTGTTCATTCAGGCGTTCCATCATTGTTTCGCTTAACATGATTACACTTCCATCTATAATTATAGTTCTATACAGTTCTCCCACACGCCGTGGATGTTGCAGTAAGCAAGTGCACAGAAAGCCTTGAACTCGGGAGCAGGCACCTGAAACCTGGCGTTTGGATTGGTGTATCCGGGAGCAAACAATGTTCTGCCGAGATCAACGACCTGCCCGTCTTTCTTTACTCCATACAGTTCTACCCATGCGATGTGATGCTCCACTGTGTTTGGGTGTGGCACATCCTTACCCACAACCACCCGGACAATATCCACATCTCCGCCTCCACGCCCCTTACCAATCTCAATTGTTGGGACGTGCTTCTCTCTACCTTCAGATTCACTTCCTTTCAGTATTTCATCGAACTTCATTTTTAATCACCTCGTTTGGGTTGAATGTGAGTGACATTATTTCTCAAGCATATTTCTGGCGATCTCCGCACCATACTCTCGGCATTCAGCCAGCGTGGGACCTGATGGTTTTCCGAGGATCCGCAGAACCTCCATTTGCTCCATGTTGCAGGGCTTGAGCACCCGTTTGAGCGTCTTTGGAGCTTCTCCGCTGTGCCCATAAGCTCCGAAGGTTGCGCAGACCTTTCCCGTCATATCGACATCTTTCAGCATCTCTGCAAGTGTTACTATCGCAGGAATCGGTTTTCGGTTGTATGTGGGTGAGCCTATCGCGACCCCCTCTGCACCTGTGATCTCTGTAACGATCTCTTCCTTTGGAAGATCTGCCACATTCAAGAGCGTGGTGTCAACGCCCTCGTCCCGTGCTCCACTCTCTATTCCTTCTGCAACAGCTCTGGTATTATTTGTCCCTGTTCCATAGACTATTACGAGTTTTGGTTTTGTGTCTGTCATGGTAATCGCACCTCCTGCCGCCTTTGCCCCTAAATAATAAGAGGGTTCCCACGCCTACGTAAGGGAACACCTGGAGAGTATCTTTGACGCAACCGCCGGTGCATCTTCGAGTGGAAAATCATCGGTGCCGAGCGTCTCTGCGAGTTCATCGAAATGCGTCTCTTTACCACCGACTCTGCATGCCATCTTAGTCCCCGGCGGGAACAGATTCTTAAGCTCGTTCTTGTTCTTCACAGGGAACTTGACAGCCGCATCTTTCAGCAGCTCAACGATCTCGATCTTGAGTTCTTCAATCTCGCCAATCGCGCCTTGCGTTGGTTCTTCGTGTGCAAGTTTATGTTCTTCTGCCATTTTGATCACCTTGCTGGTACTCAATTGTGTGATCTGTAATAAGAGTTTTGGTGGCTTATCCACACAGCAAAATCAACATTGGGCGGCTGTTTTACGAATATCGTCTTAAATCCACCAATTCCTGACGATATTCAAACGGTAAGTTTTTAAAGTGACATTGCAAAGGGGGAACGTGGGATGAAGCGCGCGTAAGGCGCACAGATCCCGCATGTATCAGGATGTTTGACCGCCTGCGCAGGCAGATTCCTTAAATATCCTGTAAACACACAAAGGAGGTGTTGTAATTGGCTAAACTAGCAGTAATCTACGGGTCTGGAACTGGTAATACCGCCGAGATGGCAGCGGCAGTAGATGACGGGGCAAGGTCTGAGGGTCTTGAGACCGAGATGCTCCTGCTTGGCAATTTGACCGAGGATGTGCCGGACGGCAGGAGTACAACGAGCGTGGATGACGCGCTCGCGATCATGGACTCGGCAGATGCCGTTGCGATCGGCTCATCAACGTATGAGATGAAACCGGTCGTCTTTGTTGCGCAACTACTAAAGAAGGCTGGAAGCCTTGATCTGTCCGGCAAGGTCGGGGCAGCATTCGGACCTTATGCAACCCGCCCCAAAGCCGTCGGGATCATAATCGTTGCCATGAAGGAATGGGGCATGGATGTGGTGGAACCCGGGTTGCAGGTATCAGGTGCGATAACCGGCAAGATAAGACAGGAGTCAAGGGAACTTGGCGAGAGCATCGCAAGAGCACTTTCTGAGAAGAGTTAGGAGGTGAGTAAGATGGATAAGATCACAGACGATGTAAAGAAGGTTCTTGAAAAGATACAGTGGGGCTCGGTTGCAACAGCATCATCAGATGGCGTGCCGAATGTCTCGCCAAAGGGCAGCTTCAAGATCGTTGATGAGCAGACGATTTTGTTTGCAGATATCTTCTCAGAACACACCAGAAAGAACTTAATGGAGAACCCAAGGGTCGCAATCGACATCGTGGATGCAGAGACCGCATCAGGATATCAGCTCAAGGGAACCGCAACGCTTGCGAATAGCGGACCTCTATTTGACGCGGCAAAGGAAGAGCTTGTCGGAATGGGGTTTCCAGCGCCGAAGAACCTCGTCACTGTTACGGTTACCGAGGTCTACAGCGTGAAGCCCGGAGGCAGTTAGAATCATGGAAAAGACG
>JAYEFS010000061.1:0-5236 GCA_034658695.1 Methanobacteriota archaeon
AGCTGATATGTTCGCGAAACATTAAAATTGCTACCGCAAAAACCAGACCCAATTTTAATTCAAGAGGTGGGTTGCCGGATAACGAAAATCGGCAGTATTGATATTGGTTGATGGCGAGGGTATTGGTTAGTGGCAACAAATTTAAGGATCCTGGTTGAGGCAAAACGATAACAAGAGCGGACTATGGGTGATCAAAAGTGATGTTAGGGGGAGGATCTTTCAAACTCAGGTATAACATAATCATCAGTCTCGCGCTCAATCGTCGCAAAAGCACTTTTCGCATCGTTCAGATCAACGCTCGATTTAGCTTGCACATAAGCACTTATCCCAGCCTCATCCGCAGGGAAATCCACTGCGGCGCATGCGCTCCCGGCAAATAAAAAAGCAATGCCAAAAAGCGCAACAAACATCATTGAAATGTGTCGTTTATCCATAAGATATCACGATTGACAAGCGTGCACCAACCCTACTTAAGCGTTACTGATTCTCGATGAACGGCGGTCTCTCGAGCGGTATTGCGGTGCTCTGCCGCCTCACAGGGTCTTGCCCCGACGCGTTCGCGGTAGCATTGTCGGTCACGTTCGCGGGAGCGTCTGTGCTATTATTGTCAGCCACCCGTGTGCCGTTCTCGGTGCAGCCGGATACTGCCAGTCCGATTAGCACAATCACTATAAAAAGCGTCTTTCTGGTCATGGTACATAGTTTCCGGATTCGTTTCGCACATCCATCACCGTGATTGCTGTCTTGCACCCGTTATATCTCTATCGCAGATCGTTTGATTGGGGCTGATATCAGCGAGCCTCTCACCTTGTAGCACAAGCAAAATGGGCGACACATCTCTTGCCACCAGTTGCATCCTCTAATCGGTGTGCCTGCGATAGGGACTACACATCCGCCAGCACATCCCGTATCGCAAGCAGATTCAACCGTGATTGTGGTTTAATCAATCTTCTGACCGGGTCAAGGAAAAGTATGTTTTGCTTTACGAGAAAACTCACTATATCGATGTCCATGCTATCAGAGTACTTCACCTCTGCAACAGAGGTGAACGTTGATAGCATATCGACAATATCATCTTTTCTCTCTTTGTTTCGCGCCAGCATGAATATAAGCCTGCTTATCTCCTCTTCAAGCATCACTTCTGACTTTTCTGCTATATCCCCGTTTGCAAACTTCGTATTTACTAACTTAACAAGATGTACTGGTTTGCCTCCGCAGTATTCCCATGCTCTTTCTCGCTCCTCATCGTTGAGTCCATATCCGCCCAGAAATACCGATGTCGTTTCGTAATCAAAGTCATCCACCAATAGATAATCACACCGCCCCTCCAGCATCGCCTCGCTGTAAACTTGCTCAAGAAATAACGAATCAGAGGTCACAACAAAGACGTGCGCCAGATGCAGCTCTTTTGTGAGCCGCACAAAGAAGTTGAATAATTTGTAAATCAGAGGCCCATCGATCTTCATATCACCGATCACCTGCAATTCATCAATCACCAGCAATGGCACACTACCGCTTTCGTAAAAAGCACTGGCAACGGTTTCTATGTAAACAAACGCATCTTCCACCTCTTTTTCCTTGAACAATTTCAGGAAAATATCCTTTGGTATCGGAATTCCATAATAGCTTTCAGGCAGAACGCGCACTACCGGTCCTAAAAACTCTTTTATTCGTTTGTATCTCGTTTCATGTTCCACGTCAAAGAGGACTTTTATGAAATCATCGTAATTACCGATAAATCTCCCTCTAAGATTTATATAAAATACTTTATAATCCTCTGGCAGCTGACCGATCAGGTTGTTGATCAGTGCGGTCTTCCCACTGTTTATCGGACCGTAGACAAAGGTGATCAGGGATGGTTCGGAATCAAGAATGTCCATGATCTCTTTTGCCTCCCGCACTCTATCATGAAATTCGATTCTTTTCATGCCCTCTCATCTGTTCCGTATAGTCATAATTCTATCGCGCCAGCCGCCTCACACCTTGTGAAATTACGAGGGTGCCTCAGGAGGGGATATCATCAAACCCACACCTTGTAGTGCAAAATAGGCGACACCCCTCTCACAACCAGTCGCATCCCCTAATCGGCGTGCCTGCACATCACACTCAGCACCCGCACACATCCCGCTGCCGCAGCCACCACCAACCGTGTCGGACTCTACACATCCGCCAGCACATCTCGTATCGCAAGCAGGTCCAGCCGCGATTGCGGTTTGATGATCCCAGTGTCCGGATCAAGGAAGAGGATGTTATCCTTGATCAGAAAATGCTTTGCAGGTCGGTTCAGCCCGCGGTCATCGATTACTTCCGCATCCGTAAACCTGCTGAGTGTGTCAACAATATCCTCCTTCTCAACTATGTACTCAGCATCACCCATCGTTATTGTGGGCTTGGTGTAGTCCAGGTAGTCAAGCAGATCTTTTAACTGGTTTATCCTCGTAGCAAGCATCTTTTTTGCAATCTTCTGCTTTTCACTGGCACGTATTAGCTCTAACAGACAGACCGGCTTTCCACCACAGTGTTCCAATGCCACCTTCTTCTCGTCATCAGTGAAATCGTACTTACTCAGAAACGCGGTGGTCTCCACTGCATCAAAATCATCCACCAGCAGATATCTGCATCTGCCCTTCAGCACCGCCTCGCTGTAAACTTGCTCAAGGAATAGCGAATCAGAGGTCACCACGAAGACGTGCGCCAGATGCAGCTCTTTTGTGAGCCGCACAAAGAAGTTGAATAATTTGTAAATCAGAAGCCCATTGATCTTCATATCACCGATCACCTGCAATTCATCAATCACCAGCACTGGCACACTACCGCTTTCGTAAAAAGCACTGGCAACGGTTTCTATGTAAACAAACGCGTCTTCCACCTCTTTTTCCTTGAACAATTTCAGGAAAATATCCTTTGGTATCGGAATTCCATAGTAGCTTTCAGGCAGAACGCGTACTACCGGTCCTAAAAATTCTTTTATTCGTTTGTATCTCGTTTCATGTTCCACGTCAAAGAGGACTTTTATGAAATCATCGTAATTACCGATAAATCTCCCTCTAAGATTTATATAAAATACTTTATAATCCTCTGGCAGCTGACCGATCAGGTTGTTGATCAGTGCGGTCTTCCCACTGTTTATCGGACCGTAGACGAAGGTGATCAGGGATGGTTCGGAATCAAGAATATCCATGATCTCTTTTGTCTCAATCTCCCTATCATGAAATTCGATTCTTTTCATACACCCTCATTTGTCCCTTCTGGTCATAATCCTACCGCGCACCCAGCCAGCCAGCATTGCAGGATCGTGAGAGCGCCCCGGAGGGCTGATATCAGCGAGCTCCTCACCTGTGCGCAAAGTATGCGACAGCCTTCTTCCCCTCAAAATCGACGCTATCGATGCGAACAAATCCGAACCGCTCGAATTGAACGATATTCCCTTCTTCGGAGAGGATGCCTGTCTCGCCAATGCCCTCGTAAGTTTGGTCTGGCGCATGTACCACGACATCGACGTGCTCACCTGCGACCCAGTGGATGATCGGATACCGCGGCTTCTCCGCGGTTGCGCACCACTCGCCATGATCGCCGCCGATATGCTTTGCAACAAGCGGATTTGTCTCCACAATCTCGATATCGTACATGTTCTTGAGCCGTAGCCTGTCGCCCGCCCCGACACCCTCGAGATCCGCGCTGCAGACTGCGACCGTGTCTCCGACATGAATCTCCCGCACATCACTCCGGTCCGGGTGACAGCGCGGCGTTGCTATCATCGCAACTGCATCCCGAATCGCAATTGCCACCGGATCCCAGACAAAGAAGTAGCGGTTCGCTGTTGGGTCAACGATCTTGCGGTTGATCGCGTAGAGATTGTCAAGACTGAGGCTGATATCGGTCTCGCTGATTCCGAGATCGATCATGAACTTCCTGATCGCATCAGCAGTGATGCCGCGCTTTCTGAGCGCCCGGAGCGTCGGCACTCGCGGGTCGTCCCATCCGGCGTACTCCCCGCAACGGATCGCATCAGAGATTGCGCTCGTGCTGAACCGCCCGAACTCGTGGAGCTTCATCCTGCCCCAGTGCAGGGTCAATGGGTACTCCCAGCCCAGATAATCGTAAACGTAGCGCTGCCTGCGCTCGCTGTCCATCAGGTCCTTGCCGCGTATGATGTGGGTGACTTTGAGGACGTGGTCCTGGACCGCAGACTCGAAGTCGAGGAGGGGCCAGACCCTGAACCGATCCGCAATCTCGGGGCGTGAGTGTGGGGTCTCAACGATCCGAAACGCTGCCCAGTCGCGCAGCGCAGGGTCTTTGTGCGCAATATCGGTCTTGATGCGCAGCACAGCCTCGCCCTCTCCATAGCCGCCGCCGAGCATGCTCTCCCAGCATTCGAGGTTGGAATCAACATCAGTGTTCCGATGCGGGCATGGTTCTTTTGCGTCCTTGTATCGCTTGAATTCGTCCCTCTCGCAGAGGCAGACGTACGCTGCCCCCCTCAGGATGAGTTTTTTTGCGTATTCGTAGTAATCATTGAGATAATCGCTTGCATAGACCACCCTGTCCGGAACTGCATCAAGATACGCGCAGTCGTCAAGATACCACGCGTAAGCTTCCACGAGCGGCGCTTTCGTCCTCGGGTCTGTGTCATCGAAACGGAGTATGAATTCGCCATTGTGCCGTTTTGCGTACTCTGAATTCACAACGATGCCACGCACGCTTCCGATGGTGGCTGGACCGTTTGGATTCGGGGCAAAACGGAGCACAACATGGCAGCCGTCCTCAACATCGAGATCAGGGAGTCCTGTGCTCGGCTGCTTGCGTTCGTGGATCTCCTCGATTAACTCGGGCGCAATTTCCTCAAGTCTCCGCTCCCACGACTCAGGGTCACCTTCTAATCCGGATAAAACCTCACCAACAAGAGCTGCTACGTCTTTTGCATCCTTGCGCAACTCTCTGTTCTCTCCAAGAACCTTGCCAAGTACCGCACCAGCCTGGGGCGTTTTTTTGTACTTTACGGCGTTCTGGAGCGCATATCTCTCTATCAATTCCTTTGTTTTGTCGATCTCCATCGAATAGCCCGACTCGGATTCGAACCGAGGTACTGGGATCCAGAGTCCCAGATGATTGACCGCTACATCATCGGGCTGCGATTCAGATTCAATATGATGGGGCAGTGATATAAAATCTTTGGTGCGGCAGGTGGGTGGCTGTCAACCTCTTGACGCCGACGCTGATATGTCACTTATATCGT
>JAYEFS010000062.1:0-5229 GCA_034658695.1 Methanobacteriota archaeon
TCGCGTCTTGGCGTCTTGGCGTTTCTCTGATTTAACGCAAAGGCGCAGAGACGCAGAGCGGTGCCCGCGGCCCCACACATGTGAAGGTACCGATAGCGACCACAGAAAACGGCAGAACCAGAAAAATGGACCGATTCAGTTTGAGGTAGACACATCTTTTCATCACCCTATGCAACCACCAAACAGCGAGCCAGCCCTGAGCGGAAAAACTTCAAACATGTCAGATTAATATGAACAAACCAATCCTTTTATTATATAGTCGTCCCAATAGAACGTTGAAATTGCATGAAATCCACTAAAATCGTAGTCATTGGTCTTGGCGTAGGCGGTTTCATCGCCGCAAAGACTGCAAAGAAGGTAAATTCCAGTGCAGAGATCACGATCATAGATGAGAAAGAGTATGATATGTTCTCAACGTGCGGACTTCCGTTTGCGATGGAAGGCATAGTCCGCGATTTCGACGAACTGAAACACAGCCTGCCAACAGAAGCAATGGGCATGGTCAAACTGCCGGGACACAGAGCAATCTCCATTGACCCGGAGCAGAGCGTGGTAAATGCGCTGGATATAAGCTCGGGCACGACTGAATCAATCCCTTACGACTCGGTGATAATCGCAACCGGTGCAGCACCGTTTGTGCCCCCGATCCCAGGCGCCTCCGAACTCACGGGGCGGGGCGTCTTTGTGGTCAGTAATCCGGAGAATGCGAAAGATGTTCTTGATTATCTGGAAGGTATATCCAGCGCGGTTGTGGTCGGTGCGGGTGCGATCGGTCTTGAGGTTGGCGCTGCAATCAGAGCGCACGGGACCGACGTTACCATAGTTGAGATGCTGCCGCATTCCTTCCCGAAGGCAATCGACCCTGATATCGCAAAGATCCTTGAGACAGACCTGAAAAAATCAGGTATCAAGCTGATGATGGGCGCCGCGGTCGAGAAGATCTCGGGCGACGACAATGGAGTTGCCGGCATAACCATAAACGGTGAAAATGTCCCTGCAGAACTGGTGATCATGGCATCGGGCGTTCGTGCTAACTGGGATCTTGCCAGGGACGCCGGATGCGAGCTTGGAGCATGGGGCATACGGACGAGCGCGAAGATGGAGACGAGTGTATCCGGAATCTATGCGGTCGGAGACTGTGTCGAGACCGTGAGCCCAATAAATCACAAGCCGTGGATGTCTCAGCTCGCGACGACCGCGTACCGACAGGGTATTACAGCAGGGACAAATGCAGCAGGCGGTTACGACACGTTCGATGGGTCACTCACAACCTTCGTCTCGGTCATCGGCAGAATGGAGGTCGCGGCAACCGGTTTTAACCAGTTCTCTGCAAAGTCCGCAGGATATGAGGTTGTGGTCGGGAAGGCAAGCGGACTCACCAGACCCGAGTGGTATCCGGGTGCATCAGAGATCACGGTCAAGATTCTTGCCGATGCCAGAACCGGACGGATCATTGGCGGTCAGGCGATCGGAGAGGATGGCGCGGCAGCACGGGTCAATCTGATATCGCTTGCAATCAAGGGTAAAATGAACCTGCATGACCTCTACGACGCGGAGCTTGCATACTGTCCCGCGGTATCTGAAGCATACGATCCGCTATCAAAGGCGTGCGAGTTTGCGATACGTAGAATGAATAGATAAAGGATTGGAGATGTAAGCTGGACTGAACCATATCAATCGCACTCCTATCGTGCCAGCCGCGGCAGCGAATGTATCGCCTTTTGGTACCTACTTTACACAAGTCTCCGGACAGGACGATTAACCGATCACCAGAATCGTTGCTCCCGTCTCTGCAACGACACGAAAACCGGTTCAGAAACCCGGGGCTATCTCGATTTAATATCCTCCGCAAACCACGACCCAAGCTCATCACCGTGGATGAGTTCTTCCAGATCCCCCTCCAGGTTGGACGGCTCGACCAGAATTAACCAGCCATCTCCGTACGGGTCTTCTACAAACAGTTCAAGCTCATCTTCGACATCGGAATTGACCTCAATTATTGTACCCGTAACAGGCATTGTGAGCCCGCCGACCCATTTTGCAGATTCCATCGATCCGAACGCATCACCTGCCTCAAACTCGTCATCTTCCATCGGAAGATCGATGAACTCGATTGCTCCGACTGCTGTGCCACCGAATGCGTCCATCCCGACCCTGACGTTCCCGTCATCCTCAACTCTCGCCCAGAGATGGTCTTTCGTGTAATACAGCTCTTCTGGTACTTCATATCCTTCGACTTCCATTATTTTACCTCCTGAACATCTTTCTTCGCGTGCGCATATTTGAATGCCGACCGCATCACAGCACTGCGACAGGTCTTCACCGTATCTGGTTGGAACCGATTTTATTAAAGGCTTACCGAAGAAGAGGACGATCGGCAGGGGGTTGTCGTGTTCAATCGAAGGTCACTGATGGACGAACCCATGCAGACCTCTGAATCCACAGAGAGTATTATTACAAAGTATGAATTCTACGTATAAAATCCACTTTGTCAAAATCGGAATCAAATGATATGATCTCACCGATTTTCATATTATCCATGATGGCGATTGAAGCGGCATCCGCAAGTGAGAGTGTCCCATCATACTTGAGAACGATCTCCATACTTTCAGAAAGCGGGTCCCTGTCGATGTAGATGATCTTGCAGTTGTCTGTAAAGTAATTATACAAATTATAAGCAACTTTTCCGCCGCTTCTTCTGCCAATCTCAGTTACAACTTCCGAGATGATAAAACTTGATACAACGCTGATGCTATTCTCGATATACTCTGATAGTTCAAGGGATTTTTTATGCCACTGGTCTTTTGTATCCACTATGGCGATATAATATGACGAATCAACAAAAATCATTCATTCACCGCGCTGTATTCTCTTTTTCGCAGATACAGAGTCTCCCCCCTCTTCAATCAAACCCACAATGTCCTTGAACTGCATCTTCTTCCGCGGCTTTATCTTTATTTCGTGGTCATCAAGGGTCCAGATCAGGATATCGCCAGGGTTGATGCCAAGCGATCTTCTGATCTCTGCCGGGACGATGGTTGAATGTCCGCTTGATATTTTGGTTTCACCGATCATGTGTGCATCACTAAGTGATATTGCATTTGCTAAGTATAAATATTTATCGTAGTGACAGGAGTTGGTTTGTAGGGTTCACGATCTCAACAGCCCCCTGCGGGCGGTCTGCCATGCAGTGCCCGCTATCGTATGATCCGCTATCAGAGGTATATGAGTTTGCCACACGCAAAATGAAACAATGATATAAAGTACGAGATAAGATATGGTTGACACCGGTGATCCCAATGAAAGAATGGCGAGTAATCGATTTCGGAAAGGTCGACATCAGATACATGATGGCGGCAAACGAAGCAATCCTGAAGAATGACTGCGGCAACACCCTCTTCTTCTGGGCACCCACCAAATCCATCATCCTCGGGTACTTCCAGAAAGCAAGTGTGGAACTGGACCTTGACGCATGCGAAGATTACATGATCGTGCGACGCACAAGCGGCGGCGGCATCGCGTTCTCGGATGATTGGGGACGCCAGATCAACTACGGCGTCGTTGGTACGATCGACGACAGACTCTTCCCGCTCGATGTCACGGACTCATACCACCAGATATGCGGCGTACTGATCGACACCCTGCGCGAGTACGGCTTAAACGCCGATTTCAGACCCATAAACGATGTTATTGTCGATGGCAAGAAAATATCCGGCAATGCGCAGACCAGATGGGGCGGCAAACTCCTCCAGCACGGAACGCTACTTCTGGACTTCGACATAAAAGAGATGCTCCGCATATCCAACATCCCAATTGAGAAGATAAGCGACAAACAGATCGCTTCAATCGAAGAGGGGATGACGTGGGTGGATAAGGAACTCCCCATAAAACTGGACATGGAAGAAGTTAAGGGCGTGGTGCGGCGTAAATTCGAGGAGCGCTTCGGCGTGAGACTCGTGGATTCAATGATTAGCGAGAGCGAGGAAGCGATGGCACAGGAGCTTTTGCCGAAGTATGAGTCGGATAAGTGGAATTATCGGCTCTGAAATTCAGAAAAACCCAGGCTACCTCGATTTAATATCCTCTGCAAACCACAATCAGAGGGGGATCGCCGTGGGCGAGTTCATGCCAACCCTGCTGTTTTCGTCACCCCCTACTCTCGCCCAGAGGTGGTATTTAGTGTAATACAGCTCTTCTGGTACCCCCCATCCCGGAATTTCCATTTTTATACCTTCTTTAGCAGTTATTATCAATACCCGGCGTAGCGTTCCCGCTCTTTCGCAATCAATCCCCCGTAATACGCACAGGCAGCCTCCGCAGTCATCAGGTCGCGCTCATCACAGTCGCCTCTGACCTCAACCATGCAGATGTTGTACGGATCGCTGTTTATGATATTCGGATCATCCCACAACCGGTCATTGACACTGACGACCGTGCACTCGAACGGAAGCGAGATCTGCGATACTGCCTTGATGGTCTCATAAGCGATCAGAAAATCATCCTTCGGGATCACATCGCCGACATCAGGGAGATCAATATGCACGATCTCTTTGGATAACGACTGACCAAGTTCAGTCAGCCCGATCATGATCCTGTCGCCATGATGCTGTACCCATACGTGATTCTTCAGATATAATCGATCCTCGGGAAACTCAAAATCTTCAACTTTCATGTATTTGCCCCATGTTTACTCTTTGTACACATCCATCTGAACGCTGACTACATCGCCACATTGTGGCAGATGTTCACCATATCCGGTGGGAACCAATTTTATTAAAGGTTTACCGAAGAAGAGGATGAATGATGCGCCCGCGACATCAAGCGGACGGTTCTCCCGACCAAAGACGCTCAGATTCACACCGGACGAGTGGACCATAAACGAATTGCCGATGGACTTGAAACAGTCAAACGGCGGTGCACCCCGGTTCTTCCCCACGAGCCCAAATCTGTGCAGTGCATGATCACGCGTAGGGATGAATCCATCAAGCAGGAAACCACCGACAGAATAACCATTGAAATTGCCGTCCGTGCTGTAATCATGGCAGTTGACGAGCGCATACCGCTTGTTTGAGACGACCACATCCCCTGTAAAATCGAAGATACCAGAATCCAGATCAGCGCCTCCCGGAAAAGCCCGTCTAACCACTCCGACCGGGATGTCAAGTGGCATGTTGCTCGTTGCCCTGAGATAGTCATCTGGCATGCGCACCTCAACGTGCAGGTGGGAAA
>JAYEFS010000063.1:0-5191 GCA_034658695.1 Methanobacteriota archaeon
GAATCGATTTTTCAGCTTGGTGGCGAGGCTTTTATTAGCGATGACGCGAAGACAATTGAATTGGAGATGAATCCGAAAGAACCAAAGTTGATGGATAAACTTAATAAAGGTCTAAGTATATTAAATATGATTGATATTCATGATCTCAATGGTCGCTGTGTAAAGTTTGGTGTGTGACGCATTTTGTGACATTTAGGTTGGTGATGAAATCTACATTTTCGAAAGTCATGTATTAAGGAATATACCAAAAAATATCACCACGATCAAGTCAATCCGGCAGATAATGAACCCATTGACCCGACAGAACTTGAAGGATTTGTCAAAAGAACATTGAAGCTAATGGGAAGTTATTGATCGTGTTTAGAGGTTTATATGCCAGTTTACCTACATGAAGTTCAACTTGAATCTGTCGTTCTGGAGTTTATTAGAACACAGCTTGGATATGCCAAGGTTTTTACCCCCCACATCATCTCACACACCCCACCCCACAAACAACCACAACTAACACCTATCGGAGGCTAACAATCCATGAATTTCCAGAAACTGCTCTCCAAACCAGAAGGGAAAACACTTGAATTCAAACAAGATCTCTCCTCTCTGAAACCAATTCTTAAAACCCTCGTTGCCTTTGCCAATACGGCAGGCGGAACAATGATTATCGGGCGGTCCGATAGCGGAAAAATAACCGGCGTTAGCGATGTGCTCTACGAGGAGGAACGCCTGGCAAGCGTAATCGCAGACAGTATCCGCCCGTCCCTGATGCCCGAACTTGAGGTCTGCTCTTATGGGGGCAAGCCACTCCTCATTGTTACGGTCCCGCACTGGCGAGGACCATTTTACCTCAAGGCTGAAGGACCTGAAAAAGGAGTGTATGTGCGTCTTGGTTCCACAAACCGCATGGCTGGAGATGAGTTACTAGCTGAGTTGCAACGCTCACTGGGCGGCAGTACTTATGATCAGATGCCGCTTCCCGATGGGACAATGCGCGATCTGGATATGGGCAAGATAGAACAGGCTTTCGCCTCAGTTGGGCGTGTTGTTGATGAGCGTAAACTCGAAACAATGGGTGTACTGGCGCCATATATGGGGAAACTGACCGTCTCTAAAGGCGGCATTATTTTGTTTGGTTGTGACAAAGTCCGGGAACGTTTCTTTCCGGATGCGCGTGTAAGCTGTGCCCGATTCCGGGGAACGGACAGAACGGATTTTATTGACCGTCTGGATATTGAAGGAAGTGTCTTTGACGCTATAGATGAAGTTCCCAGGTTCATCCGCCGCAATACGCGCATGGCTGCTCGGATTGGGGGCATGCGCAGGCAGGATATCCCCGAGTACCCTGAAGTCGCCATCCGGGAAGTGCTGGTGAATGCAATTGCCCATGCCGACTATTCCCTGACAGGCATGCACATTTTAATCGCCATCTACTCCGACAGAATGGAGATTCAGAATCCGGGCATGCTGCCTTTTGGCATGACCATGGACGACTTCCGGTCAGGAGTGAGCAAGGTGCGCAACCGTGTAATCGTTCGTGTCTTTCGGGAACTGGGGCTGATGGAAGAATGGGGTAGCGGATACAGGAGAGTACTTGCAGCGTGTCAGGACATTGGATATCCCAATCCCGACTGGCAGGAGCTGGGATCGGCATTTCGGGTGACGTTTTACCCACTTTCAGAGTCCAAGGTCCCTGTAAATGTCCCTGTAAATGTCCCTGTAAATGTCCCTGTAAATGTCCCTGTAAATGTCCCTGTAAATGTCCCTGTAAATGTCCCTGTAAATAAGCGGCAGCAGTGGTTTCTGAATCAGCTCGTGGCAGGAAAACGGGTCAAAAGCACGGATCTGGCGCACCACTGGAACGTGACGGAAAAAACGGCAAAGAGGGACATCGCAGACTTAAAGAATCAAGGAATGATTGAATTTGTTGGCTCACCGAAAATGGGGAAATATCGTCTCAAGGAGTGAACAGATGACCGCACCAACCACCACGCTCTACGAGCAATTTGTCACGGCGGACCAGCTCGAAGTCACAATCAAAAAGAATCCGGAGGCACCGGGACATGGCGGATGAGTGTTTCACATTCGAGATCCTGGTTAAGGCTATCCGGAATGTGCATGAGAACCTCTCGGTCCAGGCTGCCAAAGCAGTAAATATCAGCCTGACCTTGCGGAATTGGCTCATCGGGTGCTACATCCATACATACGAACAGAATGGTTCGGATCGGGCTACTTATGGCGGACAACTGCTGGAAAATCTCTCTTCGCGGCTGAAAGAAACGGGTTTGCAGCGGATCGAGGCACGGGAACTCCGGCGTTATCGCAGGTTTTTCCTTGTTTACCCCCAGATACGGGAGTCACTGAATCCCGAATTAACGCCCATGTTGCCGCGGAAATCGGAAAGTCAAATCCGGGAGTCACTGACTCCAGAATTAAAAACTGCCGGTCTGAAACTGGTCGAAAGGCTTTCTTTCACGCATTTAGCGGAACTGATCAAGATCGAAGATCCGCTCAAACGCTTCTTTTATGAGAGCGAATGCATACGCGGAAACTGGTCGGTGCGAGAAGTTAAACGTCAGATCGCCAGCCTCTACTATGAACGCTCGGGCCTGTCAACAAACAAAGAAGAACTCGCCGAGATGGCTCAATCCAATGTGGAACAGGCGGAACCGGAACTGAGTGTCCGGGATCCGTATATCTTTGAATTTCTTGGCTTGAAATCCAAAGAGGTGATGGGTGAATCGGAACTTGAGGATTCGCTACTCGATAAACTGCAGGAGTTCCTCCTGGAGCTGGGACACGGTTTTTGTTTTGAAGCCCAGCAGAAACGGATCCTTATCGGAGATGAATACTATTTTATCGATCTCGTCTTCTACCATCGAATCCTCAAATGTCATGTGCTTATTGAGCTGAAGGTGGACGGTTTCAGTCATGAATACCTGGGTCAGCTCAATACCTACGTCAACTGGTACTGTAAGAACGAAATGACTTGTGGCGACAACCCGCCCGTCGGCATTCTGCTCTGCACACAGAAAAACCACGCTCTCGTGGAATACGCCCTCGCCGGTATGGACAATCAGCTTTTTGTGTCCAGGTACCAGCTCGAACTGCCGAAGGAGGAAGATATCAAGCGATTCTTGGAAGAGCAGATGAAGAAGGGGGTGGCGGAGCATGGCGGATGAACTGATCGGGTGTGCAGATTTACTGCATGAAATAATTCTATCAATTTAAACAAGATATGAAGGTACCACACCATGTCAGAGATAAGAAAACATTATTTCCTTGAGAAATATTCCTTCTTAACAATCCAACGTATAACTACATGTTCTTCCAGATGGACAACAGCAGCTATCACCTGAACATCAGAATCGAGCCGAAGCTTTCGATTGCGGCGGGTTTTGAGAAGAATACTGATGTCTACATCAACACCATGCCGCCAGAGGATGCGGCAAGATCACTTCGAGAGATCGATTTTCCGCTCAAAATCTGAAAGAACGGAGTAGTATATCACAAACGCATCAATTGGGCTGTTGTACGGGCTGAAGTAACTGTGCACCTCTCCCGGACCTCCTCCTGATGTGAAGAGGTAGTACAAATGATCGCTGATCCCGAGACGCCGCCATGTCTCGAGTAACTCCGGGTCACCGGTTTTCTTAACCTTCTCTTCCATGCGCTTCAGCTTCTCATAACATGCGATCTGCATCTCGTTTCCAAGCCAGCAACTGGTGTCGCGTTCAAGGTCCGCCCACGAGATTGTGTCAAAGACCCCAACATCAATCTCACCAACGGGATCGCACGTCTCCACGATCTCAGATGGCGTCAGAAACGAGAGGTGGTCATATTTGAGAATCTCGTCCGGAAGGTATCTCAGAAACTCAAATATCCCGGTATCCGCCCAGTGGTGCTCGCCAAGCGTCTCATAATCCATAAAGATGTTGATGCAGTCGCCCTGGGTTTCAGAGAGCCACGCAGCATACTTATCAGCAGTCAGCGGATACTCCTCCCACCACCTCGATGAGAAGCGGAATCCGATGTCGTCGGTCAACTGGTAATTCCTGAGGAGAACCGGCATGTCATCGTGTCTGTACACGTAGTTCGATGATCTCCAGCCGAGTATCCTTGAGATGCCCTCGGTAAATATCCCTTTGAATCCAAGCGACTTAGCAAGTTCTGCGATCTCACTGTTGTACAGGAATTCGCTGTTCTCGAAGAATGTTGGCGTGTAGCCGATCAAATCCCGGATTGTCCTGAAGTGCATCTCTACCTGTGCTATAAACTCATCCTTCGCCTCATAAAGCGAGGACATGGAGTGGTAGTAGGTCTGACACAAAAATTCAACATTCGCAGTCTCTGCGAGATTTTTGAAGAGTTCCAGGAGGTCGGGATCATACATCTCGCACTGCTCAAGAAACACTCCTGATATGCTGAATGCGACCTTAAATTCATTTTTGTGTTCATCCAGCTTATCCAGAATGGTTTCGGTTGCCGGATGGTAACATTTCTCTGAAATTTTATTGAAAGTACTGCGATTCAGTTCATAATCAATATATTCCCCTCCCTGATATGGGAATTCCCGATTCAACCGGTAAGGCTGGTGGACTTCAAACGAAAGGGATATATAGGTCATCATTACATAGTCGTGTTAAGGTGACATAAAGATGACGATGAGGAAGTTCGGGGTTGGTCCTGAGCCAGTCGAAGACCCCAATTCCGCGAAGACATTACACACCATACTGAAACGCCCGGCAGCATCATGGTCTCATTCAGTTTATTCCGTCCCGTTCGCAGGTAAGATCGTTCCGAACCGGGATTATCCCTACGAGGGGTTGAGTTATGTGCTGGATGGGCGGAACCACCATATCCTTGACGGGATCGCAATCGGCATCGATGGGCATGAATTGAAGCCAGCGAGAGTGCTTGCATACCCGTGGAAGGTGATTTATTCGTACAGTGGTGGTGATGTAAAGCTGGATGTGGACTACTATCTGCTGGGAACCGATGGGAACCCTGGCAGGATCGTTATCAGAGCGAATAAGCCGTGTACGATTGAGATCGAGCCGCTCGTTGATATCAGGTGGATGTATGACCATTCCGACCCATCGGCTCACAGGGTGGAGGAACGCGATAACGGGCTCTTGTTTGGGAGAGACGGGATCCGGGCGGCGGTTGTAACATCTTCGCCGTGCGAATGCCAGACCTG
>JAYEFS010000064.1:0-5151 GCA_034658695.1 Methanobacteriota archaeon
AACGCAAGGTCGCAAAGTCGCAGAGACGCAAAGTTGAGAGAGATGCGCCCGTGTTTTTTGCATACGCGAGGGAGCTACCGTTAGCGACCACAGAAAACGTCAGAACCAGGAAAAGCAATAGCCACAGATTTACACTGATTACGCCCGTCTAATCGTACTTGCATTTGCCGGGTTGGCGTCATGTTTTTCAACCGACCAGAACAAATTAAAAAGGGTCTTTGGTATCTCGCGTTGCCGTAGCTAAAACCCATGAGACTTTTTGATGTTTTTGAAATACAGTTTTGAAAAACCACAGAGAGCACAGAGGGACACAGAGGCGGTAAAAGAGAAAAACAACAACTCTCTATGACCCCCTGTGGTTTAATCTTCCTTACCGGGACCGGATCCTCCGGGAGGGTGATGCAGTGTGTGCAACGCGAATTACCAGAGAGCCATTAAAAAGTCTCTGAAAATTGCAGTTTATGCGGTCGCTGAGCATAACTAAACACGTACAAACGACTCCTTGTTTTTCACCATCCTCTACGAAACCACGTCCACGCCACCCACACGCATGCATGCATGCACACATCAAACATTCCACCGATCATCGATCGGGAACCTCTCATTGATCCACAGCAACGTCTTCTGATCATGAATGATCCGGTATTTTCTCGACAGAACCATGCATTCCTCGCCAAAGAGATCGCTTTTCAGAATCTCTATCTCACCGATATCCCGTCTCGATTCAATGGCGTGTTTCTGCATGATACGTCCGATCGGGATATCTGCCCGCATCAAATCCGCTTCCATGCCCATGGGCATGCGTTCCAGCGAAGCAAGCGACCTTGCGCGCACATACACCACGCCCCCCGCACGCAACAGTACGATACGCTCGTTGACAGGTTCGCCGGGAGATACGCCGAGCAATTCCGCAATCCCGGCATCTGCTTCGATTACGCGCTGCTCCTGAGTCTCCACGATGACCTGCTTTGTGGTCACCAGTTCAAGCAGATGGGTGACCGAACCATCAGTGCCGGCACAGATTCTGAGGCATGTCGGGAGATTATGCCTGCAGAGCTCTCTTACGACATCCATCAATCGACTTCCGTTTTCATCTTTTTTACGCGCTGTTTTGCCGTAAATCCGGTAGCCTGATCAAGAAATCTTCGAAAATGGGTGTTTGTATCGGCTACATCGCCAGTATCCGAATCCATATTCGATTCTGTGTTAACACAGAGTTTCTTCTCTTCGATCCATACTTCCATCCGCTTCAGGGATTTGTAACTGATAACGAACTTTTCATCCTCCGTTTCAACATCACAGGAGAAGCATTCGTTCAATAGCTCCTTGATCCGATCGCCATCGAGCTTGTGTCCACGTTTAATAGGGTATTTATTTATAGTACCACCTTATCCAAGTATTTTGTCGAATAACCACTCATATCCAGTGGGATCTGCGAGATACTTCAGCATATCAAGCTGTTTCACGAGACCGTACATCTCCTTGCTTTTGTACAATCCGACATCTGAGTAGTTCGTTGGCTTCAAAAATCGTATCTCAGGAAGATCTACATATTTTGGATTCGGGATGAACCCATCTTCCAACATGAAGTACGAAGCTCCGCCTTTCTCTCTGAAAAAATCATAGATGGATGAGAAATCCCCACAAACCCAGTTAGCCATCTTCAATGTCTTGTTCGACGAGTTTATCGTCACGTGCCCGTATCCTGGCGGTATAATCACTTTGTCGCCCGCGCCCGCGTTGACCACGATCACGTCGGATACTGTATCCCCTTCTCTTTTCTGGAGCAGATACTGCGCTTCACCATTAAGCACCTCGTATAGCTCCCCGTAATCGCCAGGATGATCATGTCCTGCGGTCTTTACGTACTCGGTGCCGAGCATACCGGGAGGGATCACGGTGATATCGTATCGCAGATGGTGCTCCAGAATCCTCTCGTGATCCGCTTTACTCAGCGAGAGATCACGATACATATAGTACAACTCTGTGTCAGGAGCGTTTAGCTGTGAACGATCGTAGAGAACATCGTCCATGTCATGAAGCATCCTGACATCCGGTTTTACCCCGCTCAATAGATCTGATGACATTGATTGGTATATGGCACATCCACATAAAAAACCATCGCATTCCACCTGCCCCGTACTTGCGAATTGAGTTACAATACCCTCGTTCACCAACGATTCCGACCGTAATATGTACCCAGTCTTTAAGAGACTCCGCAATGGGGCTTATGATCTCAACTGATAACAGTTGCGCGGAGATCAATAGGGAGTTTGGGATATTCATTCCTGATTCTGATGGATTCTGTGGTTTTCAAAAGATGTCGGAAGAGACTTATTCATCCTTCGCGTCTTGGCGTCTTGGCGTTTCTCTGATTTAACGCAAAGGCGCAGAGACGCAGAGACACAGAGAGGTGCCCGCGACCCCACACACGCGAAGGCTGCCGATAGCGACCACAGAAAACGGCAGAACCAGCAATTTTTTAAAAGAATATCTGTAACCGAGAGCATCTATGTGAATCTCGATCGTCAGCCATCTATTTGTTTCGCGTTTGTGTATCACGTCGGTAAAATCCCGGTGAACAACCAGATCCCCTGTGGAATCGAGTGGTCCGCCGATACTCTCTGCAAAAATACCGATAGCCTCCAGAATACTGGATTTCCCAGAAGCATTTGGTCCCATCAGCACTGTTAACGGTTTGAGATCAATCTCGATCCCTGATTCGGATATGCTCTTGAAGTTCCTAAGCCCCAATTTCGTTATCATTGATGCTTTATCACTCCTTTTAGTTGCAGATAAATGTTGCCTCATGTAATCGGATTTATACACTCTCTCCCGCCAACGATTCCGGCCGTAACAGGGCAGTATGTGTTTAGCTGAAGTGGAAAAACCACGAGATTTCACGAGATTAACACAGAAATCTTGTGGAGATGGCTGCGCCGCTGCTTCGCAGACTGTGCGATCTTGTGGTTAGCTAAACACGTACACAGGCATATCACTGGAGATTGCCATCGACGAAACAGCTACGCTGTCAGCATCTTCTCAACCTCCGCCAGCAGATCGTATATGGGAAACGGTTTTGACAGAAAATCACACGCGCCCGATGCGAGCGCATCGCCCCGGATAGCGGCGTCAGCACTTGCAAATATAATTTTCAGACCAGGATTAATCTTCAACATCTCCCTTGTGGTCTCGATTCCATCTTTACCCGGCATCCGGTGATCCATAATCACAGCCGCAGGAGGTTCGTTCATCATTTTGAACATCTCAATCGCCTCATCGCCGTCATACGCATCTGCAACGATCTCATGTCCGCTCATCGCGAGGATTTGTCCATAGAGTTCGTGAAGCATCGGTTCGTCATCCACAATGAATATCGTTGCCATGATCAATCCCCATCCCATTTTGGAAGTAACACGATGAAATTACTGCCCTGTGCCCGGTCGCCCTCTATCCGATCCTCCACCCTGATGCTTCCGCCATAGCTCTCAACGATGTATTTTGCGATGGTGAGCCCGAGTCCGGAACCCTGTGCACTCTCACCAGCCTGTTCCAGACGGTTGAATATGATCGTCTTATAGTCTTCGTTGATGCCACGCCCCCGATCCTTAAACTCGAGTCTCCAGTACTTGCCATCATCCGATGAACTGATATCAACATCGATCTCAACTATGTCATGCCGATCGAACTTGACAGCATTGTTCAAAAGATTTAAGAAGACGTGAAGAAGCAGTGTATTGCCGCGGATTACATATTTGCCAGGGGGTATATCCGAGTCAATCTCGACATTTTTTGATTGTGCCATCACGGTCGCAAGTGCGCTTGCAAACGCAGGATATATATCGATCTTCGTAAATTCTACCTCACCTGACCGGATTTCCGAGAGTGTCTTGACGCCGGATACAATATCCGCACTTTTTCTGACATGACCGAGAGCAACCTCTACATATTTCCTGGATTCGGGCGGAAGACCCGGCGTCCTGAGTAACAGATCAAGATACCCACTCGCGACCTGGCTCATGTTGTTTATATCATGACCCATGAGATCAATATAGAATTCCGCACGACGATATTCCTCCTCGATGCGCTTTTCTGCCTGTCTTCGATCGGTAACATCCTGAAAAACCAGAACTGCGCCGATAATGTCTCTTTTGCCATCTCTGATAGGTGCGCCACTATCCGCGATGGGTACTTTCGCCCCGTCTCTGGCTATCAACATCGAATGATCTGTCAGCTCAAGAGCGCGCCCTCTGAGAACCATCGCTGCAAGATTCTCCATCTTTTCGCCGGTGTCTCCAGTTATAATGTTAAATATATCTTCCAGTGGCTTTCCGGCAGCATCTTCCTGTTTCCAGCCGGTCAGTTCCTCGGAAGCAGGATTCATGAACGTTACACAGCCACCGGTATCGGTTGCGATCACGGCATCGCCGATACTCCGAAGAGTTGTGGAAAACCATTCCTCGCTCTCCTTTAACTTCCGTGCCACCTGGCTTTTGTACAGTGCCATCTCAATAGACGCAAAGAGTTGCGCCTCCTGAAACGGCTTGACAATGTAGGCATAAGGCTCGGTGTTCTTGGCTCGATCAATGAACTCAAGATCAGAATATGCGGTCAAAAATATGATCGGGATGTCCAGCTTCTCTTTTATTTCGTAAGACGCATCTATGCCAGTTTTATTCCCTATCAGAACGATATCCATCAATATCAGGTCAGGTTTATGCTCGATCGCAGCATTTATGGCATCATCTGCAGTGGCAGCGCGTCCAACCACATCGTAACCAACATCAGCGATCGCCATCTCCAGATTTTCGGCAACGACAGCTTCGTCCTCGACGATCAATATTCTTGCTTTCCCCATATCAGCACCCCACCATCATACCTTATATCGAATTCTATATTAAATGTTGTCCCGCCATCACTAATGACCCCCCGGGTTCCCTGTAACTGATCTTCTGTGAGGATTTGTATCAGGCGCAAGCCCAGTGTTCTGGTTTTATCGATATCGAACCCGGCAGGCAGTCCCACACTGGGGTGATGAAAACTCTCCATATTCGGGTGAGTTCCACATCCCAAAACCTTGCCATTTTTGTTCCTTTTTGTCACCCCGTCCTCAATGGACAATAGATAAGTGGCGCGCTGAATACGGCGCGT
>JAYEFS010000065.1:0-5122 GCA_034658695.1 Methanobacteriota archaeon
ACTGAAAGAAGGCGGCATCATATACGGTTCTGAAGAGGTACATGCCCATAAGAACTGGCTGCGAAACCCCACGATTTCCATATGTGCGAGGTCTACTGTTAGCGACCACAGAAAACAGCAGAACCAGGAAAATTCCAGTGAAATACACACGGAGACTTTTGTTCTTTGCGCCATCGCGTCTTTCTCGTTATTGTTTTCCAATTTAACGAGAAAGGCGAGAGAGACGCGAAGAGTGTTGCCAATCTCAGCCTTCACGTCTTTTGCGTTGTTGTACATCCAACTGACCATCACGAAAATCACTGGATTTCCAGACATTGCCGTGCGACGGTAACATTTCTCGAAGGCACAGGTAATCGAAAAGCCACTGATGGGTGAAATCTACGGGGTGATCAACAAAGAGGCGGAAGGGGTGGGTATTCAGGAAGTACCGGTGATATCCAAATTCGTAGGTTTACTGCAATTGGACACGCGGTGATGGCAAAGACCGCAAAAAGCCAGTCAACATTGGGTGAATGATACATGAGACTCACAAAATATTCCAAATGCAGAAGAGACAGTTGGTCCCCCCTCTTCGTTTCGCTGGCTTGCCGTCGATTATATCTGCACCTCCTGGAGTCCGCCTTCCCGAATCGGAGAATCGACCAACACCACAACCAACAACAATCAAAGAAATCCGAAGACCGACCACTCCCTGCACCCAGGCTCACTCGTGTCTGAGCGCATCCACCGGATGCATCTTTGCAGCAGACCGTGCCGGCAGAAGTCCTGCCAGAACCCCGATTCCAAACGAGAATATAAGTGCAAAGGCTGCAAGCTCCCACGAGATCCATGCATGTAACAGACCGACTCCCATCTCTTTACCGACTATCTCCACGCCCAGTGCCATCCCGAAGCCAAGCACCGTCCCGATCACACCTCCGAAGACGCCGATCAGACCGGATTCGACGAGAAACATCATCAGTATTGTGTTGTTCTCTGCCCCGAGGGCTTTGTAGATCCCGATTTCCCGCGTCCGTTCCGTGACCGAGGTGTACATCGTGTTCATGATTCCAACTCCTCCTACGAGAAGTGAAATTGCTCCGATCCCGATCAGAACCGCGGAGACTGCACTGAGAATCGAACCGACCATCTCGCTCATCTGTGCCGCGGTCATGACACTGAAATCCTCCTCGCCGCGCAGTTTCTCCATTTTATCCCAGATGCGCTCTGCGACGTCCTCGGAGTCGGCGCCCTCCTTGACCTTCACGAAGAAGAAGTCGTATTCGCCACTCACATCAAAAAGCCGCTCCGCATCATCGAGGCTCATGTAAATAGCCATGTCATCGTCCCGGTTTCCGATCTCCTCTATTATTCCAACGACCTTGAACCCCTGCTCCTTGATCTCGATTTTGTCCCCGATCTCGACCTCTTTGTACGTATCCCCTACCTTAAACGCCTTGTGCGCAACCCAGTACCCGATCGTTATCTTGTGTGTGTCTTTATCCTCTATAAATCGACCCGAATCAATTTCGTATCCCTGGGCGTCGAAGAAAGCGTTTTTCCCGATCGATGGCACCATGCCTGTTATCGACGCGACAGAATCAATATTCTTGTAGCTCATAACCGATGTCCGGTAGATCATGTAGCAGTTGAAATCGACGCCCCGCACCCTCTCAACAGCCCGCACGTCCCGGTCCGTGAAATAGGTCGATGCGGCAGCCGGACCGAATGCACCCGGCGGGACCGGCATCATGATGATCTTGTTCGTGCCCATCTTCCCGAACTGCTCGTCCATGTAGACCTGCATCCCGACCCCGATTGAGATCAAGCCAACGATCGCCATGATCCCGATCACGATTCCGATTATTGTCAGGTAACTCCGAGTTTTACGCTGCACTATGCCTTTAAAGCAGAACCGGAAGTAATCCGAGAATTTCATCTGGGTATGATCCTTTTAATGCGTTTTCTAAAGACGAAGATGAGTACTATAATCAGCGCTCCGATGAGTATCCCTGTGTACCCGCCGCCCTTCGGCGCAATCGCCTTCATTTCCGCAGGACTGTAGACTTTTATAGGTATATTAGCACTCATACTGTACTGATTCCCGTAATCATCCGCATAATCCACCTTAACAGAGACGTTATCCCCTCCCACAACCTCCGGAAATATCAGGAAATCCGCAGTGTCGTAGTCATCGCTCTCGATGTCACCTATGTAGCGGGTGTCGGCATCAATCAGCTTGAATTGTTCCCCTTCAGAGATTGTGAAGACGACGTGCTTTGCCCGTGCGAGTCCCCGGTTTGCAACGCCTATCGTAATCTCCCCGACCGTTTCTGGCGTGAGCCTCTCCTGCGAGTCAAGGTAGACGAAGAGCGTGTTTCCGCTCGTTACGGGTGCTAGAACCGAGTAGAATTGAGCAGGCTGCGCCCCATGCGTCTCGTTCTCGTACTGAATCGTGATCGGCAGCGGATACTGAGACGGTGTCGTGGTATCGACAAAGAAACTCGATTCGACGATTGCGGTCTCTCCCGGCGCTATCGTGTTGATGTAGCTGATGGAGGTCTTCGGAAGGATTTCGTTCGGGACTTCGCTTGAAATTCCGCTTGAAATTCCGCTTGAAATTCCGCTCTGATCTCCAAAAGAGACTTTCACATTCTTTGCGGGACCGGTTCCCACATTCTTAATCGAGAATTTTGCATCAAACTCTGATTTAGGATCCGCCTCCGGGAGATCGGCGTCTATGAGTACGAGATCCGGATCCCCCATCACCCGGACCGTGATCTCGAACGTGCCCATGGTGGTGAGATAATTGCGATCAAAATCCCCGCTGTACGTGACGTTGAGATCGATTACGTACTCTCCGGACCGTGCATCGGGGTCAACACTCAGAAAATACTCGGTGTTTGCAGTCTCCCCGCACCTGAGTTCGGGGAGCGTCTGCGTTGCCTCACTGATCTCTTTCAGCTCGAACGGCTCTTTTGCGTCCATGTACCAGACGATATTCTGTGCAGGCTCGTCCCCGCAGTTCGTGGTCTTGATGACCAGTGTCAACTCCTCGCCTGGCTGTGCAGGATATGAAATCTGTCTGGACAGTGTTACAACGAGGGCTGGAGCGTCGGTGTGATATAGGTCGATGTCGGTCACGCCAGTGGTGACTCGTGCGCTAGCATGGGGCACCGCGAGCAGTGTGAGCAGCATACATACGATTATGAACCGCGTGAGCCATTTCATGGTGCATATTTGTTTGTTATGGCATATATCATCTCACATCCAACACCCGCAGTTCAGCAAATGGCATGTGGAATGCGCAATCATCGGCATAGCAGCAAAACCGCGGGTATGAACGCAAAAGAGTGTGGATATTCGTAGCGGGGATGTGGGGTGCCATCAGATAACGTTGCTACCTTATTGTTCGTTGAGCACTAATTCTACTTTGCCAGATTAACTACCCATTCAGGCGCTTGATGTTGTTTTTGTTTTCCAACCGGTTTGGGATCATGCCACCGCTCGCTGTTGATTTGTCTGTAATGCGACAAAGTAGAACTAAGGGTGGGGCGGTTTCACTGGAAGCATCCACCCCTACACGTCGTCCATAAACATGAAAATGTCTGATTCTGATGGATTCTGTGGTTTTCAAAAGATGTCGGAAGAAACTTATTCATCCTTTGCGCCTTCGCGCCTTGGCGTTTCTCTGATTTAACGCAAAGGCGCAGAGACACAGAGAGGTGCCCGCGACTCCACACACGCGAAGGCTGCCGATAGCGACCACAGAAAACGGCAGAACCAGGAAAATGTGTCACCTTGGTAGCAACCCGACTCCGGACAGGGTGGACATGAGTCCATCGCTGTTTATTTCACTCACTCGGCACACATATTCGTCTCCGCAACCCTCGCAACCCGCGCCCCGAGCGCGACACCCTCACCAACACCCGCCGCATCAGCACCAGCCGCCCCATAGTGTCCACCGACACTGATCGGGTCACCGCAGACGACCATGCCATGAATCAACATCGCCTCGAGTATCGAGAGGAGCGTCGTCTCTTTTCCGCCGGTTCTGTGCCTCGATGTGGTGAAGGCTGCGCCGACTTTGCCCTCGAGTCTGCCGCGGACCGCAATCGAATCATCGATCAGTTTCTTGACCTCTGATGCCATCGTTCCGAAGTAGACCGGTGAGCCTATAATGATCCCGTCATATCCGGGAAGGTCGCTTGCATCGACCTCATCCACCGGTTTCAGCGTGGCGATGCCGCCCGCGCTTCTGACGCCGTCTGCGACTGCTTGCGCCAGTCTTTCTGTTGATCCGCCTCTTGTGTAGTATGTAACAAGTATCTCCACCATATTCACCACCAGTAGTATATACATGAACCGCGTCTCTACTTAAGGCTTTGGGACGAGCCCATCCACTAAATCATAATCCGTACCATACTTCAAGAATCCTACCGGATCTCTGATCAAATCAGTCATCTAATAATTATCTCGATGGCAGGATATTTCCATTTCCTCCTTTTATACATTCTACATCAGCAATGATAGTACCCAACCAAACAAACCGCAATTATATTTAAGTCCATCCACTGTAAGTTAATACTTATGTTTGAGGTGGACAGACGGAGTTTTAGAACTCCAGAGGTACATACACCTTCGGGACATATAAACATTGCCGAAAACGATCCGATATTCGCAGTGAATAAGGTTCTCTCGGTGAGAGAATGGTCGCCTTTGACAGGCAACACATGCCATTCAGCCTGATTCCAGGGAATATCATCACTCTAATGAAGGAGAATCTATCCGTTGAAGAAGCGGTGGATTTGATCAGCGAAAGAGCCGAGGAGTCCGTAATTCAGGAGATATTAAGAGAAGAACGATATTCACTGAGAGATGAACGCAAGCAGCCGTGGTCGATGAAAACAAGGAGACCGTTCAGGGGCGCAACCGATAAGGTCAAGATCACGTGTAGGGCGATGCTGGAACTGGCTGAACGCGTCGCGAAAGAACTGAAATCACCACTGGAACTCTCAAAAAGGGGTAGACCGGTTGTATAAGTGAATCCACAAAAGTTTTGTCCCTCTTCTATTAAGTTCTTCGACAACAAAGTAAGCAGCAGCATCATGGATCGGATTTCACATAATCTTTATGAATCTCG
>JAYEFS010000066.1:0-5115 GCA_034658695.1 Methanobacteriota archaeon
CCCGTTGTGGGCATCGCCGTCTACGAGCACCTCCACAGGGCAATCACACCGTGCACACAGGGTTCCACGCAGGATGCCGTCGTGTAAAACCAGCCGCAGCTTCTCAGGGTCCAGCGAATTGGACACGGGCACCTCCGTCTGGTGGTTGCAGAGAAGATCGGTTACGGATACGAACTTGCGATATCCTGCAACATCGGAGCGCACCTCGATGATATTTCCAAGCGGCTCCTCGACAACGCCGGAAACGTAGACCGCTCCTGCGACCATGCCAAATCCCGCTTCGCCCCCCACGTCCCCGTCTACGAAGATCAGGGATGCAGTTTCAGTCCCAATGCCGCCGGTGCCGCCCAGATGCCAGATATCTACACCCATGCCCTGTGCAAGACGCCCCCCCACATCGCCCTTTATGTGAACCTCTGTACCCGTTTTAAGCGCATCCGTAAGGTTGCGGTAGGTGTATCCGGTTCCGTTCTGGTAGGGGATTGTGGCATCGGGGTCAAGCTGGCGATTGTGCCAGCAGAAATTAAACATGTAGTCACAGAGGTTGCCCACCCGGGAGCGTAATTCAATCTTAATCACAGATTATCACCCGTGTATTAGCGAGGGAATGTATTGCGTGCATTTTCCGCATAAATCGCAGCCATCATACGCTTAATCATAGCAATTCCTCGATATTTTCTGATTCTGATGGATTCTGTGGTTTTCAAAAGATGTCGGAAGAGACTTATTCATCCTTTGCGCCTTCGCGTCTTGGCGTTTCTCTGATTTAACGCAAAGGCGCAGAGACACAGAGACACAGAGAGGTGCCCGCGACTCCACACACGCGAAGGCTGCCGATAGCGACCACAGAAAACGGCAGAACCAGGATATTTTCAAACAATTCCGTTTTATCATTCCAACTGTTACTTGTGGATTGCACATATAACTCATATCGCTGTTTTCAGGGTTCTTGTGGTTGCACGAACTTATTAGTTTATCATCACAGTAATATGCATTGCGAGTATATAACATTGTGTTGCGGAAATCGTCTATAAACCTCAATAAAAGTACGAAACTTGATAGGGGAATGCGCAATGATTGACGAAAGAGTCATGTCGATTCTAAATATGTTTCGTGAGAATGCATGCACACCGCAAACCGTACACCGAGACCGCCGCGAGATCGTGGTGTTGGCATATTTTAAAGTTAGGATGATTGAGTTTAGCAGGGTGTGCAAGTCCTGAAACGGACGCCGCATATTTAGCGGACTGACCTTTGATGTGAGCGGTGGTTTGAGCACTCATTCAGCACCGGGAGACGCTATGGTGCAGGTTCTCAACGGAGAGGCAGAGATTCCACATCGGTGGCAAGGAGCTCGTTGTCAGAATATCCAAATTGCTAACTGTAGTTCTGGGTGTTTGTCGGGAATTTTATCCGGTTCTGCCCGTTTTTATCACGAATTTCACGAATGGACGAATGACACGAATTTATTTCGGTTTAGTATTCGTGCCATTCGTGATCTCTACGCCCACAATACCCCACGGGCACGATTTATCCACGAGATGTTTACACTCGCGAATTACAGAAAGAGCCAAATTAAAAAGACTTGAAAGTATCAGGAAAGAATTTATCCAATCACGGCTAACCCCTGAGTCATGGGAATGACCATCGCTGAAAAGATCCTTGCGATGCATGCCGGCAGAGGCAGCGTATCGCCGAAGGAGATTGTGGACGCAACAGTTGATTATGTCATGATGAACGATGTGACCGGACTTCCTGCGTTCGAGGTTTTTGAAGAGTTCGACGCAACCCCGATTTGTGAGAAGACCGTCATGATCCAGGATCACTATGTGCCGAACAAGGACGTGGCATCAGCAGAGCAGGCGAAGTCGATGCGTAACTTTGCCAGACAATACGGAATCGAGAACCATTTCGATGTCGGCAGGGGTGGTGTCTGCCACCAGATCATGATCGAAGAGGGTTTTGCAGCACCGGGCAGGCTGATTGTGGGTGCAGACTCGCATACGTGCAGTTATGGTGCGCTCGGCGCGCTATCAACGGGAATCGGGTCATCAGAAGCCGCATCAGCAATGGCAACAGGCGAACTCTGGTTCAGGGTTCCCGAAACCCAGAAATTCACAGTCGAGGGGGAACTCGGGGATCATGTGATGGGAAAGGACATTATTCTGAGTATCATTGGCGATATCGGTGTTTCCGGATCGCTCTACAAATCAATGGAACTTTATGGATCTGCAATCGTTTCGCTCCCGCTGTCGGATCGGATCACAATCTCAAACATGGCGATTGAGGCTGGCGCAAAGTGCGGCATCATCCCACCGGACGAGAAGGTCTTTTCTTATCTCAACGACCGTGTCATCGGGGATTACTCCCCTGTCTATGCAGACGAGGACGCTGAGTATGAGGATACTTTCGAGTACGATGCAAAAGAGATCGTGCCAATGGTTGCGAAGCCGCATCTTCCCGAGAATGTGGCTCCCGCATCCGAGGTCGATGTGACAATCGATCAGGCGTATCTTGGCTCATGCACGAACGGCAGAATCGAGGATCTCAGGTGTGCCGCAGAGATTCTTGCGGGCAGGCGGGTGCATCCTGATGTCAGGATGATCGTTGTTCCGGCAAGCAAGAGCGTCTTCGAAGAGGCTCTGCGCGAGGGCTTAATTACGACATTCATGGCTGCGGATGCGTACGTCGCAGGACCGACATGCGGCGCATGCCTCGGCGGGTACATGGGCGTCCTTGCAGGGGGTGAGCGGTGCGTCAGCAGCACGAACCGTAACTTCATCGGCAGGATGGGGCACAAGGATTCGGAGGTTTATCTCGCAAACCCGGCAGTGGTTGCCGCAAGCGCGATTACGGGGCGAATAACCGATCCGGGAGATCTTTAGTGCGTCAGTGAGGTTTAAATCATGAAAAAATACATCGAAGGACGGGTGTGGAGATTTGCGGATAACGTGGACACAGATCAGATCATTCCCGCAAAATATCTCGTGACCGGCGACAGAGATGAGCTTGCGAAACATGCATTCGAGAATGTGAGACCCGAGTTCGCAGAAGGCACAAAGGACGGCGATGTCATCGTTTCCGGAGGGAATTTCGGCAGCGGGTCATCGAGAGAGCATGCACCACGCGCTCTTCTCGGCGCAGGGATCACATGTGTGATTGCCCCCAGTTTTGCACGGATCTTTTTCAGAAACAGCATCAACATCGGGCTTCCGCTGATTGAGTGTGAGATTGACGCCGCGGATGGTGACATACTCAACGTCGATCTTGAGAACGGGACGATCGTGAACAAGAGTACCGGTGTTGAGTACACGTTCCCTTCGCTTCCCGATTTCCTGATGAAACTGCTCGACGTCGGGTTAATCGAGAACACGAAGAGGAAGCTTGGAACGAGACGTTCAGGGTAGACGGATCCACCGCCAATTGCGGGATTGTGCCAAAATAAGAAAGGCTTGCTCGATCGTGCAGATATGTTTGTATCTTATATTCCGCAGGCACCTCTCAAACCCCCAACATTTTAACTCCTCCCACTTATTTAGCCAGCAATACCCTTCGAGGGGATAATTAGCTGCATGAAGATAACGGTAGTGTCCTATAAATCAACCTTTGTATCCTCCGAACCACTTAACAGATTCTATGACCGGGGCAAATTCAAATGACCGGATATGGTAACTACTCAGGTACCTAAACCACTATCGGGGGACTTCATTATACAGGAACTACCCCATACATGGGGCATACTGTAACCAAACAGGGAATTTAACCGCAGAGTACGCGGAGGGACGCGGAGGGGGAATTACCCTGATACCGCGATAACGGATATCAGGGTGGTTGAGAAGGTGAATACCGTGCACATCAAACCGGAGATTCAGATCCTCGCAATCGATAATTCCGCGCTTGTGAGCGAGCGCATCATGATCGTCGGCGCGGTATTCCGGGGCGGGGCATGGGTAGATGGTGTGCTCAAATCCGAGATCACACAGAACAGAACAGACGCAACCGATGTGATCATAGAGATGCTGACTGCGACCCGGCACTACCCGCAGATCCGCGTGATCATGCTTGATGGCGTGACCTACGGCGGGTTCAATGTGGTTGACATAAAAGAACTGCACAAAAGAACCTGGTTCTGCCGTTTTCTGTGATCGCTATCGGCAGCCTTCGCGTGTGTGGAGTCGCGGGCACCTCTCTGTGTCTCTGTGTCTCTGCGCCTTTGCGTTAAATCCGAGAAACGCCAAGACGCCAAGGCGCAAAGGATGAATAAGTTTCTTCCGACATCTTTTGAAAACCACAGAATCCATCAGAATCAGGAAAGAACCAGGCTTCCCGCAATCGTTGTGATGCGTGCCGAGCCGGATATGGCGCGGATCGGGCGTGCGCTGCAAAATCTTCCTGATTTTGACAGCAGGTGACACGCCACCCAAAACGCGGGCAAGATCCACGAAATCGATGTGCATGGCAATCTGCTGTATATTCAGTGCGCAGGAATCGAGATTACGGATGCAGCCAAAATCTTGCAGCTCGGAACGACTCACAGCCACATCCCTGAGCCGCTTCGTGTTGCGCACCTGATCGCAACGGGGATTGTGTGCGGAGAGTCGCGGGGGCGGGCGTGAACTGAAAGAAGATGAACGCAACAGTCGAGATCGTACCACCTACTGCACCCTCTGCCATCATGATAACATCGCCCGGCGCAGCATCGATGTACGCTGTGAGATCACTGACGATCCTGACAATGCCGAAATCGTCGTAATCCGCGATATGGATCTGGTAGCATCGCAATCGGACGGGTACCCATCATATATGTCGCGGAGTGCGGCATGTGCGACATGAAACCCTGCAGAGAACGGGAAATCGCTTAATCATGAGTGGATGCCAACGATATCCATCAGCCAACCCTTGCGCTGCGATCAAAAATATCTTCGCCATCTATTAATAACAGCAGGAAAGATGGTTTCCATGCGATGGTTTGATGGACTTGATACGATAGATCGGGCAAGGAATCTGGCAGGAAAACTCGTAGACCCATTCTGTCAGATACTGGCGTACACGAAAGTGAGCCCAAACATCCTCTCGATCATCGGCTTTCTCTTCGCAATCGCTGCCTGCATAGCG
>JAYEFS010000067.1:0-5111 GCA_034658695.1 Methanobacteriota archaeon
GCATCAACTGACGAGACCCGCCCGTCGCCGTTTGTGTCTGCATCATCGCTCTGCTCTCCACGCACCGCCATCTGGAGTGCAATTGCGGCATCTGCTTCCGTAATCTGGCAATCGTGGTTGAGGTCACCCTTTTGTGACATATCCCTCGTCCATGGTTGCATGAGTGGGAAGTAGTCAATGCCGTCCATTGAGATCAGGTGTGGGGTGTCGCCTATGCCGTCTGCGTCGTTGTCGCAGCCAGCATAGTCGCTGTAATAGTTTCCTTCGGTGCTGGAGTTCCAGAAGTTGGTGCAGCCAGAGAGATCATAGGCATTGCCGCCGTTGTTATTTATGAAATTGTTGCGGTAAAGGAAATTGTTGCTCGAATGAAGCATGAGGGCAATGCCACCATCATCATTGTTTGAGCAGGTGTTATCAGTGAGCGTGTTGTTGCTCGAAGAAAGCACGAGGGCAATGCCACCATCATCATTGTTCGAGCACATGTTACTATTGATGGTGCTGTTGCTTGTGCCCCACAGTAAGATTCCTAATCTATTACTGAAGCACGCATTACTCGTGAGAGTGTTGTTGCCCGAATGATACGAGTCGATGCCGCATTGGTTATTTGATACATTGTTGTCTTTCAGCATGTCGTTGCTCGAATCCAACAGGCAGATGCCATATTCGTTATTCGATGCATTCACGTTTTCAATCCTTGAGCTGTTAGTTTTCCAGAAACACACACCGGCGCCATTATCAGTGAGAGCGATATCCTCTATTGCGATGTTGCTGCACTGGATGCAATAGATTGTGCCCGCATCTGAATGGGTGTCGCAGTTGAATGTTACCCCATCGGCATCTTGAATATAGTAAACGGGTTTTCCATTGACACGATTGGTGGTATCGATATTGTTATCAAAATAAGAGTCGTCCCAGCCAGATACCCCGAAATTATACCTGTTCCCGGACATCAGGTTACCCGTGAGCGTGTTGTTACTCGAAAATGATATGTGAATGCCGTAGTTGCTATTCGAGTTTGCGGTGTTGCTCGTGAGCGTGTTGTTACTTGAAAATGATGTATAAATGCCGTAGTTGCTATTCGAGTTTGCGGTGTTGCTCGTGAGCGTGTTGTTACTTGAATGAGACAGCCAGATACCATCGCCGTTGCTGACGGTGTTGTTTTTGATCGTGCATTCTGAACAATATGCAAGCGTCAGATGACCGGCATCAAGTTCATCCACCACAATACCATTCTTATTGAAGAAATAATAAACCGGCTTATCATTTACTGTGTTTGTGGCGTCAATGGAACTGTTATAATCGTTTTTGTCGCTGCCAGACACCCGGATGCCATAATCACTGTTTCCGTCTGCGCTATTGCTTGTGAGCACGTTTCCGCTTGATGAACTCAAGTCGATGCCGCATTCGTTGTTCGATGCGTTGTTGCCTGTTAGCGTATTGTTATTGCTTGAACAACTTATGTAGATGCCATGAGTGTTGTTCGATATGGTGTTACATACGAGGGTGTTATTACTTGATGAACTCAAGTCGATGCCCGTGTAGTGGTTTGAACACGTGTTGTTTGTGATTTTGTTATTGTCCGAATAATCTAAATGGATGCTACCGCAATTGTTTGTGAGCGCGTTGCCACTCGAATAACTCAAGTCGATGTCATGGTTGTTGTTCGCTGCATTATTGCCTATGATCGTGTTGTCGCTCGAATACAATAGGCAGATACCGTTCCAGTTGGTTGACGCAGCGTTATATGATACCTTGCAGCGATCTGCACCACATAAATATATTCCTGCACAGGGATATTCGGTCCCGGTTGTCGTAAACCCGGAGATTGTCACCCAATCATCAGTCACCTCAAACACATGATCCGAACTTGATTCTGCCTGAACGATTGTCGCATCAGCCCCGTTCTCTGATCGGATCGTCAGACACTTGTCCACATCCACATTCTCGTTATAGATTCCATCGCTTACAATAATTGTAGTGCCATCGTATGCATCGTCTATACCTTCCTGGATCGTGTTCCATTTGTGGTTTGGCGGGTCATCAACAAAATCATCATCAACATAGATCGTTTCTGGTGGTAGTTCACCGCAACTGCCATACCCTTTCGTTAATGCTCGGAACATCCAATCCGAATCAGAATCCGTGTCATTCCCATTCGGATATCGCTGCCACGAATAATATCCATTGTCTACCCGGTATGGCTCTGCTAGGTATGGCGTTCTATCTATTTCGTTCAATTGCGGATCGCGCAGGGTGACAGATTCATCTTCGTTATCCAGCCATTGTTTGGCATGCGTATACACGAAATACCCCTTCGCGGGTATTGTTTCATGCAGTGTGACAGTTACGGTTTTTCCGTGCATTGTCGATAGCTTCCAGCCGTCCAGATTGACATCGCTTGTTGTGGGATTATAGAGCTCAACCCATTCATGCCCGTCATCGAATCCAGCGGGGTTCTGCTCTATTTCATTGATGACGATGTGTGCAGATGGGTCGCTTTCGTCAGGCCGGTCAAACATGTAGAATGCAGCCTCACCAGAACTACCGGAACACGGGGCATCAGATCTCTCAACCCAACCCACTGCTTGAACGACTGTTATGCATGACAGGGATAAAAACAACGCGATAAGCACAAGCGAATGCAAACGTATTTTGGTCATGTAGGATCGACACTCCATCCACCCCTTGCACATATATGTTATATAAATATTTGGGTCAATTGATATAGTACGTTGTTTTAACCACATACCTTTCTGAATATCATCTCCTCCGCATATCTCGGCGTGCCTGACGCAGACACCGCGTTAGCTGTGTTTTTGGGTTATCGCATGCTGCTTGATTGCACGATCACGCGAATCACTTCGCGCGATGCGCCGGATGCTACTTGAGGACGGCACAACCGAAAATCCCAGTGAAATACGCCCTGTGACTCTTGTCCTTTGTGCCATCACGTCTTTGCGTTATTGTTTTCCAATTTAACGCAAAGGCGCAGAGACGCGAAGAGTATTGTCAATCGCGGTCTTCACGTCTTTCGCGTTGTTGCACATCCAACTGACCATTACGGAAATCACTGGATTTTTAGACAGTGCCCTTGAGGACATATCTCTGAACTATGTGACCCATGATTTATAAGAGGATATGGGGATAGCAAAGAGGCTTAGTATGCTGAAATAAAGGTGTTCAGCAATTTTTAGCCTTTAGTTTTCCTATCTGCCGTCCCGATTATCGGATATTTTAAAAATTGGGTACGTGTTTAGCTATACTCAGCGACCGGCATAAACTGCGATTTTCATGGCTTACACATCATACTGCCACAGAGGGCACGGAATGGATCTCCTCTGGGGTCTCTGTGGCTATTGTTTTTCATTTTTGAAAATCTCAAGTTGTGGCGGTGTGGAGTACAATCTTGTGGTTCCTACCACAAGTTACCCGGGCATGTATGGCGGCGTGGCAGCACCCCATAATGGAAAGGCTTAACACAGAATAGAGCGTCTCGATACCGCGATGCGCGTCTATGAAAACCCGCTCCTGAAGCTGAACGTCTCCGTACAGGACGGCAGAGTGCAGCTCGATATCGAAGGGGCGCTCTCTCTACCAGCAAAACCAATCTTAAAGAAGATAAACAGAGTTTTCGCAGACGAGAAACCGATTTTGAGCGGGGACGATGAACTCATCTTCTCTACATGGATTCCACCGATACCAGGCAAGGCATTCGACCGGATGATATCCGCGGAGATTGCCGCACTACTAAAAAAACGAGTTCCGGATCAGACATCAATAGGAATCACGATGCGCTGCCCGAACAACTGCATTCACTGCGGCGCATCCGATGTCACGGGCGGCGAAGAGTTGTCCCGTTCCGAGATTGAAGGCGTGATCGATCAGGCGCTCGATCTTGGCACATATCTGATATCCTTTGACGGCGGCGAGCCAATGATGCGAGACGACCTCCCGCAGGTGGCGTCTTATGTGGACAAAGAGAAGGCGATTGCAACCTCCTTCACATCGGGGTACGGGTTGTCTGAATCGATGGCACGCACGCTCAAGAACGCTGGCATGTACGCGGTCCGGGTCAGTCTCGATGGCGTTGATGCGAGCAGCCATGACCGGATGCGTGGGCGCACCGGCGCATTCGCTGATGCGATTTCGGGAATTAAGAATGCGCTCGAAGCGAAGATGCTTGTGGACATGTTTGTTGTGGTATCGCCGGAGAACATCGATTGTTTGGATGACTTCTATTCGCTTGGCTGCGATCTCGGCGTCCACGAGGTCTCGCTCTACGAGATCATCGCTGTTGGCAGGTGGATGGACCACGAGGACGAGGTAATAACAGAGAACGATGTTCGTAGAATTACGAATTTTCAGAAGAACATCAACCGGCAACCGGATGGTCCCAGGGTCACAGCTTTTCCATATTTCATGGGTCCCGACCTCTTTGGCTGCTTTGCAGGCAGACGGTGGGTGCACGTGACAGCAACTGGCGACGTTCTGCCCTGCGCTTACACGCCGCTCTCGTTCGGGAACGTGCGCTCCGAGCCGCTGGGGACAATCTGGAAGCGTATCGGGGGACATCCGGCATACAAAGGGTCTGCCGATTACTGCATGATGCGAAATCCGGAGTTTCGGGAGCGCTGGATTCATTCGATTCCGGATGGCGCAGAGATGCCGTATCGGGTCGGGTGAACCGGGATTGATGTATAGTGTAGGTGACTTTTAATATTTTCCGGATGCAATGGTTCCTTTCAATTTTATCATCCATATTAATCTGTGATTTATTATATTTTCAACCGACCAGAAGAAATTAAAAAGAAGGTCTTTGGCATCTCGCGTCGCAATGCAAAAACGACCCGTCACATCGGCTATTTACCAGAGCTCACCCAACTTTGGTTTTGAGGGTTTTATCATGGGTTTAGTCTATTTATGACAGTTTTTATCATGAATTACGCGTTTGGACGAATGACACAAATCCATTCCATTTTAACATTCGTGAAATTCGTTCAAATGTGTCATTCGTGATCTCTAATCGCTTAACGCTACACCAGCACAATTCATCTACGAGACGCTTGCACTCGCGAATTACAGAGAGAGCCAACAATTTTACGTACATCCAC
>JAYEFS010000068.1:0-5103 GCA_034658695.1 Methanobacteriota archaeon
TGGATATGGATGACTACGCGGCTGAAAACTCATAAGGCTGGCGGTTGCCTGATTGCAGGGCTCAGTTATTGGGTGGTAACGCCGGCTCTCTGGCAGTCCTACGATGGCATCCATATCCATGAACCCAGACATCAGAAAAGCACGGACAATCGCCAACTACCAATTCGGAAGCGGCGCAGGGCATGCATTATTTCCTGATGACGCAACCATCAGGTTGTCCACAAGCGGCAGGATACGCCAGATCCTGCGCAAGGGGGAGCGGATCGCGACGCTCCGGGCAGATGACAACCAATTCACGCTTGGAAAAATCGGGGCGCTGCGATTGCACGCGTTCCTGCCGCACCCGGAGATGCGGGTTACAGTCAACAGCGATTCGGCGCCATTTGTTCTGAAGGGAAAGACAGCGTTCGCACGGCATGTTGTTGGTGTGGACCCGCGTATTCGGAGCGGCGACGAGGTGCTTGTTGTGGATTGCGAGGACAACCTTCTCGCAACTGGAGAAGCTTACCTCTCTGCATCCGAATTACTGTCGTTTGATCGCGGTATGGGTGTAGATGTGCGAGTCGGGCTCTACGCCGCATCCTCCAGTTCGAGCCTCGGCGCAACACCGAGCGATTTGATCTCATCGAGTAGCAGCTTGAACGCGTAACTCATATCCACCGGATAGATCTCTGTTTCGGCACCGCAGTTGGTGCAGAATGCGAGATTCTTCCTCCGATCAAAGGTTGCGATCATCCCGCAGTGCCCGCAGACCAGTTCGGTCACCTTGTCAGATTCCTCAAGCAGACGCTCCTTCAGGGAAAGCGCCGCTCCGTGCCCGATCAAGACATCGCGCTCCATCTCTCCGAATCTGAGACCGCCCTCTCTTGCACGCCCCTCTGTCGGCTGGCGTGTCAGCACCTGAACAGGTCCTCTCGACCGTGCGTGGATCTTGGATGCGACCATGTGATGCAGCTTCTGATACAAAATGGCTCCGGTAAATATGTCAGCCTTGATCTGTGCACCTGTGACGCCGTCGTACATCACCTCCTTTCCGGTATGCGCAAAACCACATTTCCAGAGTGCATGACGCAAATCAGCCTCGGTTTCGCCTGAAAAGGCAGTGGCATCGATCCTCCGCCCCTGAAGCGCTGCAACTTTTCCGCCGATCATCTCGAGCACATGCCCGACAGTCATCCTCGACGGGATTGCGTGTGGATTGAGTATTAAATCAGGAACAAGCCCCTGCTCTGTGAATGGCATATCCTCGTACGGTACAATCAATCCGATGACCCCTTTCTGACCGTGTCTCGATGCAAATTTGTCCCCGATCTCAGGTATCCGCTGGTCCCTGACCTTCACCCTTGCGAGCCGGGTTCCGTACGATTCAGTCACAATTACGGTATCCACGATTCCTTTCTCGTTTGATCGCATCGTAACCGAGTTTTCACGGCGTTCCTGCGGAGTAAGTCCAAGTTCTGTTGGTTCTTCGATAAATCTCGGAGGGGACGTCTTTCCGAGGAGAACGTCTCCAGGACCCACAACCGTCTCCGGATTGATCAGACCGTCAGCATCCAGATGCGCGTAGGCATCCTCGCCTCTTGCACCCCTCACCTCGGCATCAGGAATCTCAAACCGATCCTCCTGACCCCCTGGATAGCGCTGCTCCTCTCCTTCGAGCGTTCTGAAGAAGTGACTGCGTCCGAGCCCGCGTTCGATTGCGCCCTTGTTCACAACGAGCGCATCTTCGATGTTGTACCCCTCAAACGAGAGCACAGCCACAATAAAGTTCTGCCCGGCAGGACGATCATCCGCACCGATTGCATACGCTGTCGATGTGCTCACGATCGCGTGCTGTGGGTAGTGGAGAATGTGCCCGCGAGTATCGGGTCTCAGCTTGGTGTTCGCTGACGGAACTCCGATGCACTGCTTGACCATAGCAGCACCCATCGTGTTCCTTGGGCTCGCATTGTGCTCTGGGAACGGGACCATGCCCGTGCATATTCCAAGAATCAGAGACGGATCGATCTCGAGATGGGTATGTTCAGACGTAAGATCATCTTCGTTTATCGCAATAAGTGCATTCTCTTCCTCTTCGGCATCCAGATACTCAATTACGCCTTCTGCTACGAGATCACCAAAGTCGATCTCGCCGTTTCCAAACCTTTCGAGCTGCTCCTCTGTTGCAAGCAAACTTCCACCATCTGCCACCAACAGTGGTCGGCGAGCCCTGCCCATGTCGGTGTTGAGGATTATATCACGCCCCTGGAGCGCGGCATTGAGCTGGTGGCTGATTATACCTCGCCTCCGTTTTGCTCTGATCTCGCGCACCAGACCCTCCGGATTTTCATGGATGCCGATCAGAGCACCATTCAAGAATATCTTACCTGTCATTGATTGATACCTTCCTTAAGCCCTTGTCCCCTCTCTATCATCCGGTCTATCACACCGCAACGACGCCGCACATATACAGCTCGCTCTCGATATCCCTGGTGTCCTCAATTCCGGTTGAGAGTTCCACCATCTGGGCAAAGTTCTTTACAAGACCACAGTTCGGACCTTCCGGAGTTTCGGATGGGCAGAGTCTGCCCCACTGAGTCGGATGCAGATCCCTCGCCTCGAAATGTGGCTGCGTCCTCGACAGTGGCGAGATCACCCTCCGCAGATGTGATAATGTGGATATGTGATCCGTGCGGTCTAGCAACTGCGCAACGCCTGTACGTCCTCCGACCCAGTTTCCGGTTGCAAGAGGGTATACGATCCGTTGCGTGAGAACGTCCGGACGTATCACAGTCATGATGTTTAATTCCCGCTTTCTCATACTCGCACGCTCTATCTGGTACTTGATGTCCCTGGCGAGCCGATTGAACGAGACCCGAAACAGATCCTCCATCAGATTACCTGCAAGCTTCAGTCTTTTGTTCGCATAGTGATCCTTGTCATCCGCACTTCTTTGCCCAAGAGCCAGTTCAAAACAGGCTTCAGCCATCCTTGCCAGAAAGTGAGCCTTGACCAGCCGATCGCTCACGTCGTTGCCGAGATGTGGGAGCAGATATCTGTCAAGCACATAGCCAATTCTCCGTGTCTGGTACTCCTTCGCCTGCCGTGCCGCAACAATCCCCCCTATCTCGTGAAGCGCATCCTCCTGTGTTGCCACTCCAAGATTGTAGCTCGCCTCCAGGTTCTCTGCCATGAACTCCTGAATCTCAGGGTCATCCGAGACCGCTGTCACAAGGTCAGAATCAGTCTCGAGCCCGAGCGCCTTGGCAAGCACGACAAAGTTAATTCTGCCCGGAACCGATGGAAACGAGACCTCAAGTATCGATTTCCGCCCGCGCTCAACAATCGTCAGTGCCCGGTAACCGTATCGCTCTGAAAAGACCTTCGCAATCTCGATCTGATCTCCATACTTGTTCTCGACCTCGGTCATGATCTTATTCGGCGCAAGATCCTCGAGTGTCATTATCACCCGCTCGGTGCCGTTGGTGATGAAGTACCCCCCAGGGTCGATCGGGTCTTCGCCATGTGACCGCAATTCATCATCAGTGAGTCCATACAGGTTGCATGCCTTTGATCTGAGCATGATCGGCATAACACCGATCTCTACGGCTCGAGCATCATCATCTGCCATTCGTGGCTCATTATCCACACCATCCTGCACAACAGTCATCTCGAGCTTGATTGGTGCTGAGTACGTGAGGTTACGCAGCCGCGCATCGGACGGAAACAACCGGTCGATCGCGCCATCCGCCTCCTTTACCACAGGGTGCCCGACTGCGATTGCGCCGAGGTGGACATACGTCTCTGCCCCATCGTCTACACCACTGATCTCAGTCTCGATTCTACCCATCTCACCTATAACCTTTTGCAGACCATGATCTATGAATTCGTCGAATGACTTGATTTGATGTTGCACTATATTGTTCCGGGTAAAATATGCTCTGGATAATTTTTTTCGATCTAACATTGTTCCCTCACTCAATTACAAGACGATAAAAGATGGATTCGCCAGCAGTTTCGCTCTTTTTGGTGATCTCGATTAGGTCATTTGCGTTCGCACCAATCTCCTTTATCACCGGATCGGTTATCCGGATCTTGGATAGTTTCTCTTTTTCGATATTGTATGTACTCAATAGCTCTTCTGCTTCATCATCGTCAAGTATCCGATGCTTCGGAACCATCACATGGTCGAGTATGCTGAATCCTATCTAAATCCCTCCACGATATTGTAGTATGACGGGCTCGAAGGGATTTGAACCCTCGGCCATCGGGTTTCTACACGCAGCAGCAATGCCGCACACGTTAAAAGCCCGGTGCTCTGCCTAACTGAGCTACGAGCCCATACCCATAAGTAGCTAACCAGGACAAAAATCCGGAAAACTGCGGTATTGTTCACTAACAACCCAATGCATCCATGCATATTAAGATTTTCTTACTAGATCAACACCGCGTTGACGAACCCTTCCTGTCCTGGTCGGTTGGTCACACGTGCCGACCCCTGACTTGTCTTGATGATCGCCCCTCTTGTGATGATATTTCGCCGGGTATAATATTGATTTGCAGGATTTCCCTCGACAGTCTCGATCACGCATTTCTGAGTTGTACCATCAGTGGGATTGGTCACGTTCGCAACATCGCATCGTAAGAGGCGCATCTTCTGAGTACCACCAAAGGTGCGCATCTTTTTGCTGCGCATCGGTGCAAGATGGGTATCGGCAGCTTCGCGCCCCATCTCAAACTTCCGTTTTCCACGCGATCGTACGAGCCTTCCACCGCTTGGCTTGCGCCTCGAATCTCCTTGCCATAACATGTTTTGTTCTCCTTTATTACGCTAACAAGCGTCCCGACCGGGGATCGAACCCGGGTCTAAGGCTCCGCAAGCCCTAAGGATATCCGCTACCACATCGGGACTCGGATCAACCATTGTGCCTGCAGATTATTAAAGGTTATCTGAGTTGCAGGAATATGCTCAATAGGCACTGTCTGGAAATCCAGTGATTTCCGTAATGGTCAGTTGGAGGTACAACAACGCAAAAGACGCGAAGATTGAGATTGGCAACACTCTTCGCGTCTCTGCGCCCTTGCGTTAAATTGGAAAAGAACAACGCAATGGCGCAAAGAATA
>JAYEFS010000069.1:0-18786 GCA_034658695.1 Methanobacteriota archaeon
AATATTATTGGCGAGGTCGCTGATGCGAATATCCCGACCATCTTTACAGACCTCGGCAATAATATTTGTGTCCAGTTGTTTCACGAATCTGACACTGTGCGTAATCCCAGATCGTTCGAGCGCATGGGACGCGATCGCTGCAGCGGTCAATCCGTCGGCATCGATGTGTGAAACGATCAACATCTCATCGTGTTTCCGGATCGCCGCGGCGCAGGCGCAAGCTCTCTTGTTCAGCGACCGGTAATCACGATGATCGCCCATTGCTCACTCCAGCAGATCCTTAATCACACGTCCGTACGCCGGTCTTGCGATCAGAACGCCGATCAGAACGCCGACTATGGTTGTGATTGCGAACCCTTTCAGCGCGCCAAAGCTCATCGCAATGAGCGGTGCCATGGCAATGATCGTTGTTGTCGCAGCAGCAAAGATGATCGCAAACGCCTTCCCGATACGGGCGAGGTAGACCTTAAGTGATGGCATCTTGCCCTCGTAGAGCACCTCGTCAGTGATTATCACCAGATGATCAATGCCTGTTCCAATGACTGCTATGATTCCTGCGATGGCTGGCAGATCGAGTTGCCAATTCGCAAGCGCGGCAAAGCCGAGAATCATGAAGACCTCGCTTGCCGAGGTTGCGACCATTGGAATTAGGATCTTCTTCCGCCCATATCTTCCGAAGATGACAAGAGCGACAGTTAATAGCGCAAATAATCCTGCAATTACTGTCTGCTCCTTGAACTTTGCACCGAGCGACGCGGGTACCTGCCACGAACCGATCACCGCAACCTCGACCGGAAGTGCACCGGCTCGAAGATGTACGTACAGTTGTTCCGCCCGCACCTGCCCCTCATCGCCACCGCCTGTTGATGCAGTCAGCGTATGGGATGCTAAGTTCTCGCCTCTGTCGTACAGATCCCTCAGATTGTCGGCAAGAGCCGGTGCGAGTGGTGCTGAGTAGATCTCCCCATCATCGAGGAGCATGGTCAGTTCGTGTGCTGCCGGATCGTCAACAGCCCCTGTTTCGACTGCTGCGTCCCTGATTGCTTTTGCTCCGACGGCGTCCACCGTGAAACCAACGCCCCACGAACCGTCATGCATCTTGGGCATATCCACGGCTGTAATATGCTCGCCCCACACCACATGCGATGTTGTGTTGTTTGTAAGATGGATGCGAATCTCGAACTTTCCTGGCGTTGCAACGATGTCCATTGCCGTGGTGAGATCGATTCCGGCGAGATCGACCATGAGAAGGTTATCCTCAACCGGGGTGATAGTGACCTCCTTGAGACCCCATAGGTTCAATTTCTCGTTTAAGACATCCTCTGTCAGCTTCTGAGTATCCTTTGTGACGGTTTTCTTAAATTCCAAATTTCCCTGTATGTCCTTTGTAATCGATCCGCCAACGTCTGCGAGCACATCAGATAGTTCGCTCTCGTTGACCGTGGACCTGATCTCGTACATGCCACCGCCAAGACGGATTACCTCGGTATCCAGACATTTTGAAAGATACTTCTCGACCACGTAGTCTCTGTTTATGCTGAGCGTGACCTCATTATCCCTCACATACGCACTTCCGTAGCCGACCGTGTCGATCTCTTCCTTTTCAAGCGGCTCCGTTGTTTTGAATATGACCTCATCGTCTGAGCTCTCTGTGATCTCGATTGCTCCGAGCGCATCAGAGTACTCTTTCTCAATTATCACCGCCGGATCAATAGCGATTCCGGCAATTGCACCCTGCAACTCGAGTTGCAGACGTGTCCCGCCCTCGAGATCGAGCCCGTACTGCAGATTGGATGAAAGACCGCTTTGTGGACTGTAACCAGGGTAAATCGCAGCGAGCGCGAACAACATGGCAAGTATGAATATGATAACTTTGAAATCCTTGTATAACTTCATGCGCTTCGCCTCCTTGGCTTCTGCAGATGCCATTTCAGTATCCCGGTGTTGAGCATCCACGTATTCATCAGATCTGCAACGAGACCGAAGAGAAGCACAATTGAGATATCACTGATGATGCTGATCTGCGGAAACGACGGCACGATTACGTATGAATATGCCGAGACAAGGTACATCACCAGGAGTGCGGCGAGTGTTGTTCCGGTCATGGTCAGACCGGTCGTCATCGCATGTGTTACCTTGTCATCCAGGTTGCCCCTCCGTTTGAGCAGCCTTGTTGTGAGAAGAATGTCACTGTCCACCGAATACCCGATCAGCATCAAGAGCGCTGCAACAGTTCCGAGCGAGAGTTCGATTCCTGTGATTGCAATGAACGCCGCTGCGATCGCGATATCAGAGAATGCCGAGAGCACAACCGCAACCGAGGGCACAAACGTCCTGAATATCAGAAAGACGACGACCGCCATCAAGCAGAACGATATCAGTATCGCTTTTATCGCCTGCGTCTGGAGCGATTTCGCATACGTCGGGTCTGCTTGCTGGATCAGCGGATCCGCATCCCCATACTCGTTATTTGTCTTCGCAACGAGCGATTTTTTGTCATCCTCAGACATCGGACCCAATTTGATCATCTTGCGGTTGCCGGCATCGCTCACATCGACCACCGGATAGTCGGCAAACGCAGCCTTCAGAGCATCATGCGAGTCCTGGCTGTCGATCTGGATGATTGTTCCCCCTTCGAACTGAAATCCGAGACGCACAGGCGATCCTGTGGTTGCATACATTCCCCCGAGTATCACCAGTGCGATTACGAGCGCAATCAACGGTGGGATGACCAGTTGTTTCGGCGTATGGGTTCGGACGTATTGATCGAACCTCGATACAAGATTTGCAATTTTATTCATTATCTGTCTCCTTGATTGCATCAGCGATTAGCCCGGCAACGCTTATTATGCTCACGCTTTTGTCGAGCGTATCGGTCGCCATGATCTCCTCGATTCCTGATGCAAATAGACGCAACACAGCGTTTCTGACGAGCACTGGGTGGACGCATGCGGCAAACACCCGGTTTGCGCCGTTTTCGTTCAGCACTCTGGTCGTCTCTGCGATTGTGCCCCCGGTTGAGATGATATCATCCATTATAACAACATCTCTTCCGGAAACATCCATTTTCTTTCCTTTTATCAATACATCCTCTCCACTCAAACGTGTTTTCTCCATGTAATCAAAATCAACTCCGAGATGTTCGGCAGCAGATCGCACAAGATCGATTGCACCTTCGTCCGGCGCAATGATCATCGGACGATTGAGTTTCATTGCTGCGATGCGCTCGCCAATCACTGGCGCGGCATTGAGATCGGTTGCAGGCGCATCAAAGTACGAAAGAACATTCTGGTTGTGAATATTCACTGTGAAGACGTGATCTACATTGATTGCGCCTGCAAGCGCACGTGCGCTCACTGCTTCCCCGTCCTTGAACCGCTTGTCCTGCCGCGCATATCCGAAATACGGGATCACGACATCGACTCGATTTGCGGTATCGCAGGCATCGATTGTCTGCAGAAGCGAGATGTAATCGGAATCCGTTGATGTTGACTGGATGATCACTGCATATTCGATATCGGCTGCACCTGTTATGTGGAGGTATCTCTCGCCATCCGGAAACGTGGAAAAATCGATGTCTGCAAGAGGGCACCCCAGTGCACGCGCAACTCTTCCCGCCAGTGCCTGCGAGGACGGCCCTGATATTATGCTTATTGCTGCCTTCATTCCGTATCTGTGAAATCGTTGGTCTGATCGCACTAATACCTTTCGATTGTGGGCTTGATTCCGGCAAAAGAATTAATACCACGGTTGAGTAAGTGTTAATGGTTTTTCTATTGATTAACGAGGCATGGTATGTATCTGAAAACAAGATTGGTTGACACCGTTCGCATCGACCCCGAGCAACTTGGAATGCCGGTCATGGATGCGGTCAGAATAGCGCTCCGCGGGAAGCTCGAAGGGCGCATCGATAAGAAGCTCGGGGCGCTGGTTGCAATAATCGATGTGATTGATGTGGGTGATGGGCACATCCTCGCGGGTGACGGCGGGGTATACTATGAGGCAACCTTTGATGCTCTGATGTACCGACCAATGATGCAGGAGATCGTCGAGGGAATCGTTGTCGAGATCGTGGAATTCGGTGCGTTCATCGGTGTCGGTCCACTCGATGGTCTGGTCCATGTAAGTCAGCTGGCAGACGATTACGTCTCTTATGATGGGAAGAACGGGCGTCTTGTCTTCAAGGAGAGTGCACGCGCGGTCGCTGAGGGCGATAAACTGCGTGCACGCATCGTAACCATCAGTTTGAACGAACGGGATCCACACGAAAGCAGAATGGGGCTTACGATGCGCCAGCCAGCGCTTGGTAAATTGGAATGGCTCAAAGAAGCCGCAGAAGAAGCGAAAGGAGTGAAGGACTCAAAGGACGCAAGAGGGGATGAAAATGACTGAACTGGTATGCAGAGACTGTCATAGAATTGTAAGTGGGCAGAACTGCCCGGCGTGCGGATCAAATTCACTCAGCAGGGATTGGAGTGGATATGTCATAATCATGGATCCGGAACTCTCGGATATCGCATCGAGACTAAATATCACAACTCCCGGAGCTTATGCATTGAAGGTGCGATAGGTGCAAGCGCTTATTCTACCCGATCATCTGAAAGCGGAGCTGAAAGTCCCGCACGGGGTGTTGTATGCCGGATGCGGGCGCAGCACCATGGATGAGTTGAAGACGGCGCTGGACTCGGAGAACCCAGCCAGAATAATCTCGGTGGGCGATATCACCACCTGCAATCTGATTGAATCCGGCGTCCTGCCCGATATCTGCATCGTGGATCACCTGACCTGCAGGACAGCGGTTTCCGATCAAGTCGTAAATCGTATCCACAATCCGGAGTTTCGTGAGGTCTCTGTTGAGAATCCGGCTGGCAGTATCACGCTTGAACTCGTGGCTAACATAAAGGATGCGCTCCACTCCGATGACCGGGTGCTTATATTCGTGCACGGCGAGGAGGATCTTGCGGTGATGCCCGCGGTCACTCTTGCACCGGTATCCTCGATAGTTATATATGGGCAGCCATCGAGTGGTTGTGTATTGATTAATGTGACCCATGAAAAGAAGAAGGAGATGCAAGAACTCTTGAAACAGATGAAACATTCGAACCATGGCGCTGACGATATATGGAGGATACTGGAATGAAGATTGAAATCACACAGGATGAAGAGAGTGTACTTTTGAATAGACGAAATCTCACATTGAAAATAGCTCCTGAAGACGCAGTTTGCTCGAGGGATAATGTGAAAAATATGCTGGTTGCACTTCTTGATACGAAACCAGAGCTCTTGATACTCGATCGGATGGATGTGCAGTACGGAACCCGGGAGGTCATCGGATATGCGCGATTGTACAACGATCTGCATGATGTCCGTGCAATCGAAGCTGACCATATGATCACACGCAACGCGATTCCGGAAAGCGTAAATGAAAGCAAGGGGGACTAAATTATGCGCATACACGAATATTATGCCATGGATGGCGATACGATCAAACGTACGAGACAATTCTGCCCGAAATGTGGCAGCGGCGTCTATCTGGCAGAGCATGCGGATCGTATGACTTGCGGACGGTGTGGGTACACCAAATACAAGAAGGCGTAAATGGACGGAAAAACGATTGCAATCGGGATTTTGATAGTTACGAATCTGCTTGCCGGTGTTGCGTACATCAATGCCAGTGCATTCGGCGAGATAGAGGGGGATAAGGTGTGCATGGTCGAAGAGACGCTTGGAACGATACCGGCAATTAACGTAGACCGGGTGATTAACATCACCGCAGAGAATGAGACGATCAAGGAGTTCACCGCTCTGAGATTCAACGCGCCGGATCGGAGGAGTGTGCACGTGGCACTCGTGCAGAACTCAACATACAATTCCACTGGCGCATCTGTCGGCGTCAATGAGTCGCTTTTTCTGTGGAAAGTCGATATGATCGAGCGAAGTTGCAGTTGCGGCAGTCGGGGCCAGGATCTGTACGTGGCAACCGCGCTGGTGAATCCCCAGACCGGCAAGATTGTGAGTGTGGAGACATATGCGATGCCTGAGACCACTTATGGGAGAAACATCTGCGCAGACGCGTGTCACAGGTGATTGCACCGCCCGCCACACACGCCGTTCTTTTTTATGATAGTCTCGTTCTTCTCAGTTTTTGGTACCAATGTCGAGTTATACTTCGCACCGCCACAACTTGAGCTTTTTTTTACATAAGTGTTAGTTGGATGTGCAACCAGAGTTTAACGCCATCCTTTGCGTCTCTGCGACTTTGCGTCTTCGCGTTAAATCGAGAACGCAAAGGCGCGGAGACGCAAAGATTAAATAAACCTCTTGATCGGCTATCCTGTGGTATATGCCTCGGTCTTGTGTGTTCATGGTCGAATTGGCAATTACAAAAATCGCAGTTTATGCGGTGGTGAGTATAACCTGCTGACCTGCTCAATACTATGTGGTGGGAACCACAAGATTGCACAGATTTCCACAAGATTTCTGCGTTAATCTTGTGTGATCTCGTGGTTTTATATGAGGATATCCATATAATATTAAGTAAGTACAACCTGCACGGGTTATTGTAGCACTCTCTGCAACGGCAATATATCTAAACTCGTTTCTGTCAATCCCAGCCAGTCAATCGATCCTGGCTCATATCCCTCAACCGTAATTCCGCGACCGATCGCAGTAAGGATCTCGTTTATCGTATCAGCGACCTCTTCCACTGTTTTACCGGTCGTATCGATCTCATAGACACAATCGCACCATTCGACTGCCTCAACAAGGATCACATCGACCACCTCCGCCTCAACGTTCTCCAGAATCTTTGCCTCATGATACCCGCGCTCCACAAGACGCCTCTTGAGTTCGTCTGGCAGCAGGCGGAGCACGATTGCAACATCGCAGAGATGGTGCGAGAGATGCCCCTCAATTACGAGATCCCCCTCCCTGTCCTGCGCAATCTCACGGACACGATCGTAGACTGAATCCATGTCTGCGATCAGAGAACCCCTCGTTCTGTCAACGCCCCGGTGCAGCCCCTCTTTTTTGATCAATTCGTTCAGATCACGGACGTCCCCCAGTAGAGCGCATGCAGATGTCTTTCCGGTTCCAGGTGTGCCAGTAATTCCGATGATCATGGTTGCGATCGTATCTTCCGCACCAGATTCCGCAGTGCATCCGCAACCTCATAGCCTGATGCAGCCCAGTGCACAACCACGCCATCGACGCCATCGATCTCGACAAGCCCGGAACGCTCAGACTGGCAGCATCGTGCAATGAATGGCTTTGTGATTGGATATAATCCGCTGGTCTGCGAGCAGATATTGATGAATTTGTAGTGGAGGTTCGGGAACCGCTGATCAAGGACCATCTTCGAGATGTCGCACCCGATCAGGGTTGCGGGCTCTGTGATCTCCTCGCTGTCGAGGTATCTCCCGGAGAGCCCCGATGTGAAACATGGGAAGACCGCGTCATCGCACTCGAACTGCCTCAGGTCCAGGATGTTGTGCGTAAACACAACACCGAGTTCTCCTAACAGACAGTCACTTAGCTCTCCGACCATGTATGTGAGCCAGCCCGGGACCGGTGGCACCACATCGATCACATCGATCTCGAGTAGGTCGCTTATGTCTGGTTTGTGCACGAATGTGAGATGCTGATCCACGCTCTTGAATATGATCGTGTTTACAGTGCCGGTCTCGTATTCGCGGGCTATTTTCACAAGTCGGGTCCGGTTGTGCATATTTACAAGTTCATCGTGTTGCACGACTTCGTCTCCTGATGCTATCTGTGTTAACGACGTCACACTCCAAAACAATCCCTCTCCTTTGCTTGTTACGGTGTAGATAGCGCAGCCATCGGATGCGAAGATGATTAAGTACTCTGAGAGGAAGTACATCTCGGACTCCGTGTTCCGGATGGTCTTGCGGCGCAGAAGTTCATCGTGCGCAGCGGACAGCGTTTCATCGGTGCGGATCACACCGACAGCTTTGTATTCGGGTGGGAATATCATGACATTTCCTCAATTATTTCAATTGTGATATTATCTCTAAAAAAGAATCTCCGCATTTCTTAGTGATTATGCGACGTTTCTTGCTTTCAAATTGTATTTTTGCTTCCTTATCATCGCATGTTTGGAAGTGCGACCCCATCCTTTTGCTAAGACGATGGGGTAAAATTCAGACGTATAGCATGTATCAGGACATTCCTCCAAGATCTTCAAGGCGATTTCAGACCCGTTCGTAAGTTGTTCTTTGATGTCACTTGCGTCTATATGTTTGCTTTTTAATTCAACAATTCCAACAATGATATTATCATTCTGATTCACAAAAATGATACAGTCACAGATTTTACGATCGTTGCAAATCTTTTCGCCTTTTATTATGATATGTTCATACGATGCATTAAGCTTGAGTTTGCAGCCGGTGCCCCTCTCTGAACACCGTTCTATCTTTTTATCAGCAAATTCAGTATTTATACAGTTGATAACAGACATGAGAACTCCTTATGTCATATATCTCTATCTAAATCCCTTTCAAGTCTTATTATCTCATCATAGAGAACTTCATGGACTTTAAGAAATTCTTCCTGCGATATGCCGTCTTCTTCTGTTATCTCGACTTCTGCTATCCTGCTCCCAATTCCAGTCTTATCAAGGTCGAATACATAAGCAGCGAGTTCATCACGCTCCAGATGATCATCTTCGGCATAACCATACTTTTCAGCACGTTTTTTCGGTTCGATTTTGCTGAGCATGATAAAATTGCTCAACTGCTCTAGCAGGTACTCGCTATGGGTGGTGATTATTATGTACACACCGTTCCTGATTAGTCTGACTAAATATTTTGCTAATATGCGCTGATTTGCTGGATGTAGGTGTGCTTCAGGCTCTTCGATTATCAGGATGCTTCCTGGCTCGATTACATATTTTAGATATAGAAACAACGGCGCCAGTTCAGAGACGGTTGAGGATGCCCGATGCAGAGGGATTTCAGTATCGTGATAGTTATATCGGATTTCCGGATATGGATGATCGTCCAGTGTCCGGACAGCAATCTCTCCTTTGATCAATTCCTCTTCAAATTCTTTGGCAAGCGGATAAAAAGTTCCTTCTCTTTCGGGTATGTCGATGATAGATGCTATGAAATCAGATACGACGCCTGAGAAGGTAGGAATTTCACTGATTTTTTCTATGCCAGCAAGCGGGGCGTTTCTCATCATGCTTGCAGTGAGTGCTTTGTGACCCTGGAGTATACCTGACCGGGCTGCAGGGAGGTAATAGCACGGTGTAGCAGCTTTTTTAAGTATATTGGAACCGCAACTTTCAATAATCGCACCCATTAAACGAGGCACTCCATCTTCTGTCCACCCACTGTTTATCCTGATTATATATCCCGCTCCTTCTTCACTCATTTTCATAAACCCTATGTCCACATCATCAGTCAAGTCAATTTTTATTTTAATATCTGATTCAGGATATTTTTCAATTTTCAACTGTTGGTCCTTACAAGCCATGCGAACGTCGTCAGAATCAAAATCAATCTTTAATGAAAACGCTCTTTTTCCGATTCTGATCAGTTCATTCAGTGGGCTGGCGTACGAACGCGAAATCTCCTTACTCAACCTCTGTTCATACAGTTTATCAAAAATCCTGGCATTTATTTTATCCAATAGTGGTTTTGGAATCTCTAGTTCACAACCCACCTCCAAGCCGTTGATCTGTTTTCCCAGTGACGTCTGCTCATCCGCAAAATCCTTCTGGATAGTGCGCAGTCCAAGATCTCGGAAGAGAAAAAGTTCGCGTGGATAATTTGGCGGCAGGTCTTTAAGCCAGATGGTCGGGATGTATGTTTCATATATCGAATGAATCAGCATCGCTGCATACGATTTTCCTGAATTGTTGGGTCCGACAAACAATGTAAGTGGTTTAAGTGAGATTTTGCCCTCGATTATCGGACCGAAATCTTTAATCTCGATCTTCAGCCCGATCTTTTCAGCGGTCCATACTCTTGATATGGTTTGCATAATCACTCACATATCATTTTTAGCCTGCAATAAGTCTTGCGGACAGGACGTTACGTGATCTCATCAAAGACCAGATCCTCCCACCGCCGCTTTCCGATTGCGACCTCGAACTCAGGCGGTGTCAGAACCGGAACGCGAAAGATCGCAGTGTTGTCAATCGCAATTCTCGGGCATGCTGTACTCACGAACGCGTCGCAATCGAACGGCAGGAGCGCTTCTGGCGTGACCATGTCCGCAATCAGGATCTGCGCATCAAGACCGTGCTGCTCCGCAATCTCGCGCAGACCAAACGCGAGACCTCCCCGGAACTGACCGATCTTTGTGGAGATGATGATTCCCACCGACTCTGCGTCAAGCGCCCGTTCGATTGCGGCGCACCGCTGGCGCAGCACACGGTCAACATCGGGCTTCCTGATCTCGTCAATCGCCGGATCAGCGATCCAAACCGTTTTGTGGGTGGCAAGCGCAACACCAAGTGCATGAAAGTCCCCTGTGCCGATGTACAGGTACTCATCGCAATCAGGTGCAGCAGAAGAGAAGTTGCATCCGAGAACGAGTCCGGGGTGGGCGATGCGTGCGTCACCACGGCTGATTACTCCGGATATGCCGTGCTCTCTCAGATACCGCTGAACCTCCGGAAGTCTGTGCACGAACTGAGCCGTTGAGAGAAGCCCGACACGATCGCCTATCACCCTGATTGCCTGTTCCATCACCGGGAGGAGATCGATTGCGGACTCAACCTCGATTGCGACGACGTTTTCCACTCGCAGGTTCGGTATCTCCGCATGCCCGAATTGAATCAGGAGATCCACTGACTCAAGGAGTCCACAATCGATGTCACATGCGCCAAAACAGGAGTTTGCAGATATCACAACCGTTGAACCGGTATGCTCTCTGATCTTCTTGGATATCTTAATTGCCAGTCGTGCAAAACCAGACGGGAACTGAAGCCCGACGGTTCCGGCGCGTCTTTGTTTGATCGTATCCGCGATATACTCCAAGTTAAAATCATACATATCGCCGGGCATCATCGATTATATCTGCCTTGGCAGGAAATACTTCTTGATCAGAGTATCGCATCTCGAGCATGTGATCATGAGCCAGTCGCCAACCATCTGCTGGTTGAAGTGCTCAAAGATCGATGCCCCGCATGTCGGGCATGAATAATACTCTTTGAAATAATAATTGTAAAATGTCGGATTTGCCTGCAACCATTCCAGAACGGCGAGCGTGCGTTCGAGATACCGCTGCTCTGGTCCCGCCATCCCTTCATCCATGGCAGTCTCGAGCCGTTCTTTGACATCTCTGAGATGCCGTTTCGATTTTTCTCGAATCCTCTTGTAATCGGTCACGTAGCCGATGGTATCTGTCAGATATTTTGAATACAACTCGCTTACGCCAGTTTCTTTGCGTGTGATCGTTTTGAGGAAGTACTCGCTCATCAGATCCTCCATCAGATCAAAGCACTCGGTGCAGATGTCGTAATTCTCGTAATGCGTCGAGTCCAGTTCGCCATGGCAGATGATGCACGTCTTTCGTTCCATGGGATTAGATAAAACTTGTATTCATTTAAAGCTTTCATTAGGTCATATCTCTCTGATCTCGCGCAATCTTGGCAGATCCGCGTACGTAAAGAGCATGGTCAGTGTGACAAGGCTTCGCAGCCCCTTCTTCGTGAGAGAAATCCCAAGATTGTGCCCGTACGACGAGTTTTCCTTCTGAAACTCCTCTATTGATCTTGTATCGATCGCATTTTCATCCTTCATGTACCACTGTGGTGCTCTGAGCAGTGCCACATTCTTCATGGCGCTCTTCGTGTCAACATCCAGGGACAGTTTCTCAACGGCGACACCGATCATGGTCGGAACGTCGATTGGCTTATGCCCGCCCACCGGGACGAAATACCGGGCAAGATCCTTCGAGAGGATGCTTGCGCGACCAAAGACGGAAAATCCACCTTCCGGAAGAGATATTGCAGAGATTATGTCTTTGATTCCGAGGCTTGATGCTGTTGCTATCTTTGGATCGGATCCCGAGAGAATGTCAGAAACGACTGCGGCAGCGTACTGGTTGAATCGCGGATACAGGCTCTCCATGTTGTCGGTATAAGCGATGCGCTGATTATCCATCAGGATGAACGCGCTGGTGTACTTCATAAGGCTCTCAATTGCGTAACTTGTGTTCTGGTACTGCGCACGCATATCCGCACCACCCGGGGCTGGCAGCACGCCAAGAATCATGAGCGGAATTCCAAGATCGTCCAGCGCGCGTGCGACTGTGGGCGCTATCCCACATCCCACAGTCCCGCCAAAACCAAGAAAAATGACCGCTGAATCAACAGCGTCCCCGCCCTTACCCCCTCCGATCTTCTCATTCAGAACCTCGATTAACGCGGCATCATGAGCGTCCATTGCGGATGTGGATGCGGCAGTGTCACTGAAATCCGTCCGCCCCTCCACATCACTTCCCAACTGAAAGAACCCTTTATCGGTGAGCGTGCACTGCTCCTTCTTTTTGATGTGCGCAATTGCGGTCCTCGGGTTAATTGCGAGCCTCGGATTCTTTCCGGCCCCCCGGTAACAGACCGCGTCGAGCAGCACACTTCCCGCGTTTCCTGTGCCGATCAGTAAGGCTGCCATACACTCGGATTAACCGCAACGCATATATGATTTTTCGTGGTGATTATATTATGGTTCGAGTGATCAATCTGCTGGCGGCAATCCTTGTTCTCTCTGCACTCGTTGCGCCGGCTCTTGCTGACGCGGCACTGAAGCGGGAACTGGTTGAGCAGGTGAGCGAGGTCAGGCTGCCCGTTCTTGCGCGGTATCAGGAACTCAGCCTCATGCACAAACAGATCTTAATCACGCTGCAGACTCTCCCTGAAGATCAGATCACAAAATCGACCAGGGAATGGACAAATATTGCGGCTGGATCGGATGGAATCCTCGCGAAGTTCGATAAGATCAATGATCTCGCATCAAAGGACGATTCACAGTCGCATAAGACCGCAATTGCTGATGCGATCGTACTGAAGGATACCATAAACTCTCTTGAAGGATACAAACAGGCAAAAGATAACTTCATCACGTTTTATCCGGGAATTGCGCTGCAGCACTTTTTTACGGATCAAGGGGCGTATTTTGAGACGCTGGCTGAGAACGAGACCGAGACACACATGGCAATTACGTACTACGAAGATGCGCTGAACACATACAGGGAGGCAGAGGACATCACAAAGACCACGTATATTGATTTAAAGGTTAAGGAGATGAGGTCCGAGTACCTCTTTGACATGGAGACTGCAAATGAGTCATGCACAATCGGCGAAACGAAATTCGAGGATGCCATGTATGGAATTAATCACACCGGAAACCCGGTATCCGTTGCAATTGGAATCCTCGCATCAAAGAGATCGGAAAGAGAGCTTACGACTGTTTATAGAATCTACACAAAACACGGAGACGAAAGGGCGCCGCAGATCGGCGAGATGGTTGCCGAGACTACTATCATCCATTCCGAACTCGTGAACGTCTTCTTAAAGTATGCCGCGGTCTCTGTTGCGCTCTTCATTGCACTGCTCGCGTATGTGCTCTCTCTAATCTTCAGATGGACGCATGCGGTCGAGGATACGCTGCTCGGAAATGAGGTGATCCAATGAGAAAGGCTATATTTTTGTTCATTATACTTCTTGTGTTCATGCAGACTGCGCAGGCAGATCTTACGGTGGGTAGCGGCTCCTGCACGATCAAAGAGTTGGAGGGGGCGGCGACTGCGACACTTACTCTGACAAATACTGAAAACGAGAGCATAACAGTCTATGCACCTTCACTTCCATCACCAAAAAAAGGCATCACACTGACAGCGCTGAATAATTACCCAATAACCATCTCTGCTGACGGATCGGAGGATGTCAAAATCGAGGTGCGTGTCACAAAAACCGTTAACATGGGGGTGTATAGGGCAACTGTGTACTTTGGTGACCGCATCGCAACCATCACTATCGATGTGGACCGCCCGACCCCTGCACACCTTGCCCCCCTCCAGAACATCAAGATAAAAGACCCGGTCGTCTTCGACAAGCCACGAAAAGAGATGGAATCGACCGGCTTCAAAGCAGAAAGCAAGTTTCAGATAGCAAACGATGGGGATCTCGCGATGACGATCAAGAGCGTTGCGCCGTACGGAACTCCCGATGCTGGAATGACATTCAACGTGAATTATCCTGCCAAAATCTTAAATCAAAGTGCTGATACCGCCACACTGACGATCACCATACCCGTGTCCGCGTCAGAGGGCGAGCATCAGGGCAAATTGCGCATCGATTGTGGAAAAGCCGGGTTGCAGACCATAACCGTTTCGGTAACGGTTGAACATGCCGTTAAATTCGAGATGTCGGCGTACCCTTCCAATTTCGGGCGGGTGGATATATTGAAATCCACCCCTCTTACGATATCCTTGGAGGAGACTCTCGGATACAAGGACATCTCCGCAGTTAAGATCAGGCGTGACGAGACCCCAACGGGCGACGGGAAGGACGACTGGATGTCTGTTGACCTGCCAGCTTCGGTCATATCGAAAGGGGGCTCAGTGCCGCTCACATTCACGCTCCGGTTCCGCGGAGAGACGATCGTTGGCAGGACGTACCGATGGGACTATTATCTGTCGCACAGCGCAGGAAATGCGACAATCACGCTCAGGGCAACCGCAACGCCGATCGATATCGAAGAGACAAAGAATATGTTGCAGACGCTGGAGGGGTCTGATAATTCGGAGATATCGAGTATCGCTGGCAAGGCTTCCGGTATGCTGTCATCGGGAAGCGCGGGGAGCGCTGACGACTGGGCTGCAATTGCAAGCATCTCGCAAGCATCTGTCACATTCCTCGAGGCAATGGATCGTGCGCTGGGGCGAATCGATGACGATGACCACGGAGGCGCATTAAACGACATTTTGATTGCGAGAATCGCTGTTGACACCATGCAGAAGAGCACAAAGACCAAATCGCAGACCGCAATCTGTACAGCGGCGAACAATTTTGTCGGCGGCGCCTTACAGCAGGAGTCTGCGCATTTCGAGGCGATGGCGTCGGGTGCAAACAACGATCGCACACGAATCGTTGCGCACAGATATGTTGCAACCACTTACGGACTTCTGAACGAGCCCGAAAAGAGCAAAAAATCACGTGAAACCGCAGAAAAGTACATATCCGCATACAACCAGAAGATCGAGAGCGCAAACGACCGTTATGTGGATTCCGAGGATGCGATCAGACGTGCATCCGATGACCTGTACCGGTGGGGTGATGTGAAACTGCTGGTCAACCCATTTGTCTATGACTCGACATCAGAACGGTACAAATTTGCAATAAATGAGACAGCTACCGCCGCAGAGGAATACAAGATGGCGGGTGAGTCTGATCTGTGCAACACAACCGCCAGTCGTGCGGATGAACTCCAGGTACAGTGGCTCTTTCTGTTGAGCCAGTTTCTCATGCTGATGGTCGGATACATCCTCCTCTTCGCAGGCGCAGTGATCTGGTGTGTGCTCGCATTCATGGCGTTCACAGCGGATTCGAGGGAGGAGGAGTTCGGGGACGTGGTGCTGCTAAGTTGATGAGCCTCCTGGTGTAGAGTCCTGCCCATGCGAATGCCACAGCCGAACCGATGGTGTTTGCCGCAACCAGACCCCACCAGATGCCGTTAAGCCCCATACATAGATTAAAAGCGAGTAGAAATGAAAATAACGGAGTTAAAACGATTGTGCGCAGGACTGTGACAATTAGGGCGTTCATCCCATTCCCTGTGCCCTGAAAAAGCGAGGAAGAGAGCATACCGAATGGCACGGTCACGTAGGAGAGGCTTACAACTCTCAGAAAGGTTATCAGATCTGGTGCGATATGCACCGCCTCCTCCGTATATGTGAAGACCGCAGCTATCTGCGGTGCGAAGATGAATGTTGCCGCTGCTATCACCACCTCTATCATAAAACCGATCTTTATCGCATACCGATGGGCGATTTTCGCTTTTTCAAAGGAGTGTTTTCCGAAAGCAACCCCGGTCACCGAGACGACAGCTGTTGCGATTCCCACGAGCGGCAATATTGCTATCGAGACCACCCGCCATCCCGTTGTATAGACCGCCACCCCATCGGTATTGCCCACCATAACGATTATTGTGTTCATTATCAGGATTGTGAACGTCATTGCGAGCTGCATAACCGCTGCCGGCACGCCGACTCCAAAAATATCCTGAACAATCGATTTATCAAGTCTGAAACCTCTGAATTTGAATGATACATACATATCCTTCTTGAAGCTCATCCAGTATAGCATGAGACTAGATGAAACCGCGAGTGAGATGATTGTAGCCCACGCAGCTCCGGCAATTCCCATTTTAAGGGTGTAAATGAAGATTGGGTCCAGCACGATGTTCATGCCTGCGCCAAGCACCATTACATACATGGCTCGCCTCGAATCACCCTCTGCCCGCAGTATGGCGTTTGCGGTGTTTGTGAAGAATAAGAAGATGCTGCCGGCAAAGATGACCTGTGCATAAGCTACAGCCAGATCTACCGTCCTTCCGGCACCGATCATAACGAACAACCCCTCTGCACAGAAAAATAGCGGTATCGTGAAGAGAGCTGCGATTAAGAGCATCATTACGATCGTATGAACCGCTACGTTGTCTGCACCTTCCTTATCCTGTGAACCGATCCTGCGAGATATGGCAGAGCCGCCGCCGATGCCCAGACCGTTGGAGAGCGCCATCGCTGCAAAGAAGAACGGGAATGCGAAACCAATAGCAGCAAGAGCGTCTGCGCCGAGACCTGCAACCCAGACCGCATCAACGAGGTTGTAGAGCGTCTGCACAGACATGGCAACGATCATCGGCAGCGAAAGTTTTAGGATAGCCCGCTTAGGATCGCCAAGAAGTATTTCAATTCCGTGGGAGTCATTTTTTCCGTCATTTTCGCTACTTTTCATCCTGTTTAACTCTGTGGAGCATGTACTAAAAGTTTATCAACTGAATGCCGGGTGTGCATTCATGAATCACTTTCGCGGGTCTCTGTATCACTACAAGGCGTTGTACGAAATGACGTTGGCAAAGCTCGGAGTTCTCTGCAGGGCGTTTTGTGTACTCCGCGCTACACTCGTGGTTTTTTCGCCTCAGCTAAACACATACCACAAGATTAACACAGAAATCTTGCAGTTCATACTATATACGGTGTTGAGCATGTTAGCAAATCTCACAATCTCACGGTCACTGCCCGGTCAAGACGCCCTTCGTGCTCGGAATGTCCGACCGCTCGATTGCAGCGGACCTAAAAAGCGCAATCCCGAACGCCTTGAAGATCGCCTCGACGATGTGGTGATCATTCACCCCATACGCCGAGATGTGAGCATTGATGCCTGCGTTGGCGCAGAGCGAGTGGAAGAAATGCGAGACCATCTGGGTTGCGAGATCGCCGACCAGATCCGATGAGAATTCAGCATCAAAGACCAGATAGCTCCTTCCGCTGAGATCAATAGCCACGCTCGCCATCGCTTCGTCCATCGGAACCCTGACATCGGCAAACCGTGCAATCCCTGTGCAATCGCCGAGTGATTGGGAGATGGCTTGACCGAGCACAATCCCAATATCCTCAACTATGTGGTGATCGCCGAGTTCGATGTCCCCTGATGCGGTGATCGCAAGATCGAACAAGCCGTGTCTTGTGAATGATTCCAGCACATGGTCAAGAAAAGCCACGTCTGTGTTGATATCTGATACTCCGGTTCCATCGATTGCAAATGTCAGATCAATCGCCGTTTCTCGGGTTCTTCGATTTATGCTTGCTTTTCGCATCGCTCTTCACCGGTATAATCGCCCTGTAAGCTCTTTTAAGTTTGCTCTGTTCTCGACAATCAGGGCATCCAGCTTACGGTCCATACTCTCCTCCACGCCCTGGATATTGACACGCAACGATCGTTCCTTCGCCTCGATTTCGGACTCGATCTTGTTGAGACGTTCATTTATGTTCAGTATCATGCCGGCGAGCGACGCCACCAGAACCATCGCAGAGACGTATATCACAGGATCGTCATTTCCCAGCCACATGAGCCATTTGAACGTTAATACAAAGGCGGATATGACCATCATCGCCGCATATATCTTGTCTTTGGTATCCATTCCTGCACATCCTTTCAATAGGTCTGGAGTGTTAATCGCGTATGTATGTTTATAAATCTTTACTTAAAACGGTACGGTCGTACCCGGATTTACCAATCCAAAATGTTACAATTCTATACTCTCAGCCGCCGCCTGCAGGATCATGAAAGCGTCGAGGGATGTGACGCGGTTGTCGCCGCTCACGTCAGCGGCGGCGAGTGTTGCGGCATCGCACGAGGCGGAACCGCCGGATGCGAGCCCAAGCGCGATTGCGGCGTATGCGGGGGTGAGTGAGCAATCGGAGTTGAGGTCGCCTTTCTTACGTGTCACTGCCCCACGGCTACATGAGTGGGACGCGGTCGACGTACGCCCCTGCATGTACGTAAAATCGCATCCCCCGGATAGGATGCATTTATCGCATCCTGAATCGACTCGCTCGGATTCACGTGTAACTCAGCACCAGCACCCGACAACCACGCCTGCCGCAAGCACTGCCACAAGCGCCACTGCAACCACCATCAGCAGGCGGGTCACGCCTGGGGTGATGAAAACTCTCCATATTCGGGTGAGTTCCACATCCCAAAACCTTGCCATTTTTGTTCCTTTTTGTCACCCCGTCCTCAATGGACAA